>CALCHA010000412.1 GCA_937901265.1 uncultured Phycisphaerales bacterium | reverse complement strand
GGCTGCCCGGTCCTGGCGACCAACCTTGGAGGCATGTCGGAGGCCGTCGCCCACGAGGCCAGCGGGCTGCTGTTTGAAAAGGGCGATTCCGCTGGTCTGGCGAGGCAGTTGCAACGCCTGGCGCTCGATCGCCCGTTTCTGCGGCGTCTGGCGGCCGGGACCGCGATGCCCAAGTCCATCCCGCAGTACGTTGACGAGCTTGAGAAGATTTACGCCGATGTCCGTGCACAACACGTCAATCGCCACACGTCCCCGGTGGGGGGGCCAGGTGCCACTGAAAGGGCCGCCGTATGAGATGCCTCGTTCTGGGCGGTGCCGGTTTTCTGGGATCCCACATCTGCGACCGCCTCGTCGCCGCGGGACACTCGCTGCGCATCTTCGACCGCTTCGAGGCCGCCAAGACCAACATCGCTCACCTGCTGGCTCCCGCCGAGGGAAATAAGCCCGCGGCCGAATTGATCCAGGGCGACTTTGGCAACGCCTCCACCGTCTTTGATATCACCCGCGACATCGATTGCGTCTTTCACCTCATCTCCACCACCCTTCCAAAATCTTCCAACGAAGACATGGTTTTTGACGTCACCTCCAACGTCATCCCCACGCTTCATCTGCTCAATGCCTGCAGAAAAAATGGCGTCCGAAAGGTCGTCTACACCTCCTCCGGCGGAACCGTCTACGGCGTCCCCACCACCACGCCCGTCTCGGAACAGCACGACACCCACCCCATCTGCTCCTACGGTATTCATAAAATCACTGTTGAAAAATATCTCCATTTGTACTTCACCCTGCACAAGCTCGACTACACCGTCATGCGCATCGCCAACCCCTACGGTGAACGCCAGCGGACCGACGGTGCCCAGGGCGCCGTCGCCGTCTTCCTCGGCAAGATGCTCCGCAACGAACCGATCGAAATCTGGGGCGACGGCTCAGTCGTGCGCGATTACCTCTACGTTGGCGATGTCGCCGAGGCTGCCGCAAAGTGCGCCGACTACACCGCGCCCCCCGAGGCACCGCGCACCTTCAACATCCGAGGCGGCCACGGTCTTTCCCTCCTGCAGTGAATCGAAGGCTTCTCGCGCGCCCTCAAAAAAACCCCCGACGTCCGCTTGACCGCCGCACACAGCCTCGACGTCCCCATCTCCGTCCTCGATATTTCCCTCGCCGAAAAACACCTGGGCTGGTCCCCACGGACCACCTTTTCAGATGGCCTGCGCAAGACCGTTGCTGCCTACGTAAAGTCCGGCGGCACCGCGCCCATCGAGCCTGCCGCCCATCCCACTCAGCCCGCGCCCCGGTAGGGGGGTTCCCATGCGCATTGTCCTCACCGTCCATCAATTTCTTCCGGACCATCTCTCCGGCACCGAGCTCATCGCCTACCACATCGCCAGAGAGCTCCAATCCCGTGGCCACGACGTGCGCATCTTCACCGGCTACCCCCAGAAAATCCCCTTGCCCGAGTCCGATCGCTTTGACACCTACAACGTCGATGGCCTGCAGGTGCACCGTTTCCGCCACGCCCATGTCCCGATGGGGGGGCAATCCAACATCGTGGAGATGGAATACCGGCACGACTTTTTCAAAACTCACTTCACAACCTTCCTCAAAGAATTCCGCCCGGACGTCGTCCACTTCCTCCATCTCTATCGCCTCTCGACCACCGCCATCGACGCCTGCCGCGAGCTCGGCATCCGCACCCTCTTCACCGCCACCGATTTCTGGTTCATCTGCCCCCTCGTGCAACTGCTCTTGCCCGATGGCTCCCTCTGCAACGGCCCCAACGCCCTCGCCGCCAATTGCGTGCGGCATATTGCGGAAGTCAGCCAATCCCCGGCCATCGCTTCCAGGATCCAGAAAACGCCACAAGCCCTCATCTCTCTCGCCACCCTGGCGGCGCGCCTCCACGTTTTGCCCAGTTCCCAAGCCCCGCATATTCGCGCCGTTTCCCAACGCCCCGCCTACCTGCGTCACAAACTCAATGAAATCGACCGGGTCATCCTTCCCTCCAAAACCATGCAAACACTTCTCACCGCCCATGGCCTCGAGCCCGAACGCGCCACGCTCCTCCCCTACGGCGTGCCCACATCGCACCTCCAGCGGCACACCGACAAAGGCGATCACCCCCTCCTCCGCGTGGCCTTCCTCGGCGCCATGGTCCGGCACAAGGGCCCCCACGTACTCATCGCCGCGCTCCGCACCCTGCCGCGCGACATTCCGATCTCGGTCACTTTCCATGGCAAGCTCGAGGAATACCCCGACTACATCGCTTCGCTGCGCGCTCTGGCCGGCGACGATGCACGCATCCGCTTCGCCGGCGGATACCAGCCCGGCGAGCTCAACGCCATCCTTGCCGACACCGATCTCGTCGTCGTGCCTTCCCTCTGGTACGAAAATACGCCCCTGGTGATCTACGAGGCCCACGCCGCCGGCACCCCGGTGCTGGCATCCAACCTCGGCGGAATGGCCGAAGCGGTTCGCGACGGCGTCGATGGACTGCTCTTTCCGCCGAACGATGCAACGGCGCTGGCCGCCCTGCTTCAGCAGCTGGCCACTGACCGCACCCGAATCCGTGCCCTCGCGGCCCAGACGCTCGTCCCCATGTCCGTGGCCACGCACGTGAACAGGCTCGAAGCGCTCTACGCCCCGGCGGGGGGGCCACACGCCCCCTGACCTCCCACCACCCCCCCGAGCCCGAATCCTGCAAAAACCACGACGGCCGCGCTCAAGCGCAGCCGTCTGGCTTTTTGTCGTTAACCTGCACACATCATGCGCCGGCGGTTCCGCTGTTGCCCTGTGCGGCAGCTACCTCCGGGGCGGCGGCAGGTTCAGCATTTGCCGGAACGGTGCCTTGCGTCGCAACTTTTTCCGTTGCTGCCGGAGCAGCCGGAGCCGACCCCGAGGCCGGTGCGCCCGCGGTGGGGGGGACAGATTGGGAAGCGGCCGGCGCCTTTTTCATCGGCATTTTCTTGGCCGCCGCCACGGCTTTGGCCGCGGGCTTCGCAGCAGGTTTCGCCGCCGCAACCGCCTTTTTCGTTGCAGGCTTCTGGAGCGCCTTTCTGGGCGCGGCCTTGCCAGCCGACGCCTTCTTCGTCGCGGCCGCCTTTCCGACTTTCCTCGCGGCAACCTTCGATGCGACCTTGCCCGCTTTCGCTTTGCCGGCGGACTTCGATCCACCCTTCCCGCCGGCTGGCTTGACCGCCTTGGTCGCCTTGCCTGACCTGCTTCCCTTCGACTGGGCTTTCGACGGAGATTTGGGTTGGGATTTGGATTTGGACTTCGCCTTGGCCATGGTGAACCCCGTGCAACGAGTACATGAAAAAGACTTCTCAAGCGGGGCCGCGCGGTCCCGCGACAGATCCAGACCAGTCCACCCCCCCACGCTGCATCTCCAAAAAGAAGTATCGCGACCCTTCGCTCAACAGGCAAGACTTTTCGCGCCTGGGAAATCAAAGCATCCAACACAATCCCAAATTCCGTCACCCCAATAAAGCCCCCGCCCACCACGTCAGCCGACGGTCACACGAAGCCGCAGCGTTGCCAGCGCCGCAGGAAAGAGATCCCCAAACCCCCTGCCCCCTGCCCCTCCAGTCGACAATCCGGCCGCCAAGCCCCCCGCACCGCAGTTGCCAAAACCACAGCTTTCCCGAGCAAACCGCAAAAATCACCCCCCTATCAAGGTCCTATAAGATACGTTATGTATAGTTGAATGAATCGCCGGATATCCCCCACGCTCGCCAGCCCGTCCCCCTGTAACTTTTTCGTTTACCGTTCGCGGCCCACCATTTACCATGCACCCATGACACCGCCAGACCGCTCCGCGATCCTCCGCCCCCTCGCTCACGATTTTCCGAACATCGATTCGGCTGTCGCCGAGATCACCCGTCTCACCGCCGTCCTCACACTCCCCAAGGGAACCATCCACGTCATCTCCGATATCCACGGCGAAGACAAAAAACTACGCCACATCATCAACAACGCCTCCGGAACCCTTCGCCCCCTCGTGGAAAAACTTTTTGCCGACATCCCCCCCGCCGACCTTCAGGAATTTTTGACCCTCACCTTCTACCCCGCAGAAGTAACCGCTCGGCTCGAACAAACCCTCACCGATCCCGCGGCCCTTCGCGAGTTCGCCAGGAAAACCCTCCAGCGCCAGTTCCTCCTCGTTCGAACCCTTGCCGCCAGATACTCGCTGAAGCGCGCTCTCGCCGTCTTCCCCCTCGAGTACCAGCAGCTCCTCGCCGAAATGCTCTTCGCCCCCACCACCGAGCGCGGCGATTCTTTTGAGGACGCCATCGTCCACGAGCTGTCGCGCCGCGGGTCCATCCTCCACCTCATCCACCTCACCGGACGCATCATCCGCAACCTGGCCGTCGATGAGCTCGTCATCGGTGGCGACCTCTGGGATCGCGGCCCGCGCGGCGACCGTGTCGTCGATTACCTCCGTCAGCAGCCCAACGTCCGCTTTATCTATGGCAATCACGACGTTTCCTGGCTTGGCGCCGCACTGGGCAACGAAGCCCTCATGTGCAACGTCCTGCGAATTTCCTTGCGCTATCGCCGCCTGGCCCAGATCGACGAAGGCTACTCCATTCCCCTCACCCCACTCGAACATCTCGCACGCACGGTCTATGCCGACGATCCGGCCCAATTCTTCATGCCCAAAGCCCCGGGCATGCGGCCCATGGACGTCATCGCCCGCATGCAAAAAGCCGCGGCGATTATGCAGTTCAAGCTCGAAGGGCAGATGGTCGCGCGGAATCCCCACTGGGGCCTCGACCATCGCCGCCTTCTGCACCGCATCAATCTCCAAAACGGCACCGTCGATGTCGATGGCACCACCTACGCCCTCCGCGACAAGCTGTTTCCCACGCTCAATCCCGACGATCCCTACGCCCTCTCCCCCGAAGAGCAGGCCTGCATCGACCGCTTGAAGCACTCCTTCTTGAACAGCCAGAAGCTCTGGGAACACATGAAGTACATGGTGGCCCACGGCTCCATGCACCTGATCCGCGACGACAACCTGATCTTCCATGGTTGCATCCCCGTCGATCCCGCCGGTAATTTCCTGCCCCTGCCCGATCCCAACCTCTCCAACACCCTGACCGGCAAAGCGATGTTCGAGCACATCAACACCATCATCCTGCGGGCGCTGGAGGAGCGGCGGGCTCACGATCTGGATTTCCTCTGGTATCTCTGGTCAGGCCCATGTTCGCCCCTCTTCGGCAAGGATCGCATCGCCACCCTTGAACGTGATTTCATCGCGGACAAAAAGCCCCACGAAGAACACAAGGATCCCTATTTCACGCTCATCAACGATGCCGATTTCTGCGACAAAGTGTTGCGCGAATTTGGGGTTGATCCCGCACGCGGGCTGATCGGCAACGGCCAGT
>CALCHA010000411.1 GCA_937901265.1 uncultured Phycisphaerales bacterium | reverse complement strand
GATGGCGGGGTCGAGGTGCTGGCGGAGGGTGAGGATGAACCGTTCGGTGATTTTGGATTGAGGGGAGACAGAGCCGGCGGCGTTGAGGGGGAAGCCGATGACGACGGAGTCGATGGCTTCTTTGCGGGCGAGGGTGGCGATGGCGTGAGCGAGCTGGGGGTCGGGGAGGTTTTCGAACATTTCGAAGGGGAGCGCGAGGCGGGTTTCGGTTTCGCCGATGGCGATGCCGGTGCGTCGCAAGCCGTAATCCACGCCGATCAGCCGCATGTCAGTGTCCCAGCCCTTTGAACATTTCGTCGACGACGTCGCGGGCAAAATGTTCGGGCGCCAGCTCGTTGTCGGTCTGGAGCGCGTCGGCCTCTTCCTGTTTCTGCTTCCACATGAGGCGGAGGGTGTCGTCGGTGTCGGGGGGCATGTTGAACTGGTCGCGGAGGGTCTTTTTCCAATCGGTGCCGCCGAAGGTGCGGTTGAGGATCAGAGCGAGTTGCCGGGATTTCTCCGCGGGGAGCAGGCCGAGGGTATCGAGGACGTAATTTTCCAGGATGGCCAGCATGGGGTTTTGTTCGTAGCGGTCGGGGATGGGCTCGGTGTCCATGGGGTCTCCTCAAATGAAGGACTTGCCCTGGGTGGTTTCCACCTGGGCGACCAGGGCTTTGATTTTTTCGGCATCGGCGGCGGGGCAGACAAGGGTGGCCCCGGGGGTGTGGATGATGATGAGCCCATCGCAATTGATGGTGGCGACGAGGTGGCTGGGGTCTTCGGTGACGGAGAGGACGTTGGTGGAGCCCATGTGGACGGCGGGGCCGTTGGTGCGGTTGCCGAAAGGGTCGGCATGGAGGGTCTGAGCGAAGGCAGGCCAGCTGCCTACATCGAGCCATTTTACAGGCATGGCGATGGTGGCGACGCTGGGGGCCTTTTCCATGACGGCGACGTCGATGGAGACCTTGGGGAGGGTGGGGTAGAGGGCGTGGAGGACCTCCTCCTGGCGTGGCGTTCCCCAGGCGGCGGCGATCTTCATGAGGCCGTCGTGGGCGGCGGGCAGATGGAGGCGCAGCTGCTCGAGGATGGTCGCGGCCTTCCAGACGAACATGCCGGAGTTCCAGGCATAGGTTCCGGTGGCAAGGTATTGGCGGGCGGTTTCCTCATCGGGTTTTTCCTTGAAGCTTCGGACGCGGAAAACGCCGGGGCAGTCTTCGATCTCGGCCCCGCGTTGCACGTAGCCGAAGCCGGTGGCGGGGGCGGTGGGGGTGATGCCGAAGGTGACGAGGGTTTCGGGATGTTTCTCGACGGCGTCGAAGCCCTTGTTCATGAGGGCCTGGAAGGTGTCGAGGGGCTCGATGATGTGGTCGGCGGTGAGGACGGCGAAGAGGGCGTCGGGGTCGCGTTTGTGGAGGATGGCGGCGGAGAAACCGACAGCGTTGGCGGTGTCGCGGCCCATGGGCTCGCCGAGGAGTTGCGCGGCGGGCAGGAGGGGCAGGTCGGCGAGGACCTGGTGGGCGTAGGCGGCACCGGTGCAGACGTAAATATTTTCCGGGGCGACGAGTCCGCGGAGGCGTTGGGCGGCGATCTGAAGCAGGGATCGCGCCTGGCCGCCGGCCTCATCGGGGATGAACCGGAGGAGCTGTTTGGGCTTGCCGGTACGAGACATGGGCCACAACCGCGTTCCCGCCCCGCCCGCCATGATCACCGCATACCGCATGGGAAACCTCGTGCAAACGTCACATTGTTACCCCGCGAGTTATAATGCATGCACCTGCCGTCGCAACCCACGGAGTCGCCATGTCGCGTTTGCTCATTCCCGGATTGGTGTTTTTGTCGGTGGCTCCTGCACTGGCGCAGATGCCGGCGGCCACGCAGCCGCGGATGCCGATCGCGGCGGAGGACAAGATCACGCTGGTGAGGCCGACGGTGGACAAGGAGACGTCGACGGTGACGCTGCCGGCGGCGTTCTGGAACCAGCAGCTTCGGTCGGTGGTCGAGGTGGCGTTGTGCGGGCGTCCGTCGGA
This sequence comes from uncultured Phycisphaerales bacterium, assembly GCA_937901265.1. GTDB lineage: Bacteria > Planctomycetota > Phycisphaerae > WQYP01 > WQYP01 > CALCHA01. Next base: position 2,920 of record CALCHA010000411.1, on the reverse strand, counting down.
TTTTCTGCATGAGACGATTTTGTCAGTGACGACGACGCAGGACCTGCTGATGGCGGCGCTGCGCGAGGTAGGCTGCCATGATGCCGACGCATGGGTGTCCAGCGTGCAGGATTTTCCGCGGATCCGTGGCGACCGGCTGCTGATCCTGCTGACCTTCGAGCACAACGGCGTCGTGGACACCTACGCCATGGACGAGCTGCTCGCGTTCCACGGGTGGAACACGCCGGTGGGGCCCTATGGCTGGATGTTCAAGGGCGACCCGGAGCATGTTCGTCCGGAAATCGCGCCGACACGTGATCCCATCACGCACGAGCTGCTGAGCGATGCGGGCAAAATTTTGCGCGATGATCCGCAGATCGCGGTGAAGATCCAGGGAATTCAGCACATCTCACAGTCGTTCGCCGACTCTCCGCTGGCGTATGACGAGTGGACGTTTCCGATGATGGACATTTACCGCAACACGCGGGTGATTCCGCAGGCGGTCTACGATTCCAACGGAAAGGTGCCGGTGACGCTGCGGATTGAGAAGGTCAACGAAGAGCAGTTTCTCGAGGGGATCATCCGGGTGTGGCATGACCAGGCGTTCACCGCGTACGCGGCGAAGCAATTGCCGGTGGCGCGGCAGATCGACCTGAACAAGGCGGAGTTGTGGAAAGATGTGGTGGCGCTCAAGCAATTGCCGAAGGAGAGCGCCCGGGATTCGGACATTTTCGCGCATCTGTCGGTGAAGGCGGCGGAGGTGGCGGAGGGCTATGCGACGCTGGACGCCGCGTGGAGTTCGTGGGCGGCCGACCACGCGGCGTTTGATCCGCAGGATGAGGACCTGGCGATCCTCCAGCAGGAAGCGAAGCTGTGGAAGGAGCATGGGCAGCTGATGGAGGAGCGCGCGCGGCAGCTGGCGACGGCGGAAGAGGCGCTTTTCGAGGAGCGGACGATTTCCGTGAAGCCCGATGCGGACCGTGAGGCGCTTCGCAAGGCGCGGGGCATGGAGATCGCAGCGCGGTCGGCGGCGCTGCTGGCGGATATCAAACAGCCGCTGGATCGCTGGTCGTTTGAGCTGAAGAATCTGGACCCGGCGGATCCACGGGAGTTCATGGTGAAGGGGATTCAGTATCGGGTGGCGCTGCTGGAGTCGCAGCAGCGCGCGGGGAGGATCGGCATCGCCTATGGCAAGGCGCTGGAGGCGGGCGGCGCGGAGGCGGCAAAGCTGCAGAACGAGTGGGCGACGGAGCAGCTGGGGGTATCGATCGCGCAACTGCAGCTGGACCTGTTGAACACGCGGTTTGAGATATCGAAGCGTGAGGGGATCGACAACGATCCGGACATGCCGCAGTTGAAGGCCGACGAAGCGCGATTGATGGGGCGACTCGAAGCAGCGCGGGCGGCGACGCAGCCGGCGACAGCGCCGGCCAAATGAGGGGTGGAAAGGGGTTGAGCGCTACTCCCGGCGAACCGCGGCGTGCAGGAGGATGGCGTTTTTGCCGGCGGATTTTGCGCGGAGCAGCGCCTCGTCCGCCTTGGCCATGAGTTCCTGAAGGGTGTCGGCGTCCCAGGGAAAGCTGGCGAGTCCGCCGGAGATGGAGACCTCGCCCTGGATGTTGCAGGTGGCGGGCCACTGGTGGGTCTGGATGGCCTTGCGGAAGCGTTCGGTGGCGGCGATGGCGTCGCGCGGGTGCTCGGAGTTGGGTTGGCGGGGGGCTTCGTTGTCCCAGAAGACGACGGCGAACTCATCGCCGCCGACGCGTGCCACGAGATCGTGGGGGCGGGTGCAGGCGCGGAGGAGCTTGATGAGCTCGCGGATGATGGCATCGCCGCTGGCGTGGCCGAAGCGGTCGTTGTACTTTTTGAAGTCGTCGATGTCGAAGAGCAGGAGGGTCACGCGGAAGCGGCTTTCCCGGGCGCGGTCGAGGAGATTGCTGACGAACTTGGTGAAGTAGCGGCGATTGTAAGCCCCGGACAATTCATCGGTGATGGCCAGGGAGCGGAGTTGTTCGTAGCGTTTGGCGACCGCGAGCAGCGATCCGACAAAGGCTGCGGCTTCGTCCAGTTTGACTTGCAGGGACGCGGGTGCTCCCGCGGCGACGAGCGTGCCGAACATGGCGGAACCCTGGCCTGCGGTGACAGCGGCCCGCAGTTCCTGGGCGTTTTCGGCGGCGAGCAGGGCGGTCTGTCCGGGGTCGGCCGGCACATAGCGTAAGCTTCCGCCCCAGCGGCCCTGGGATTGGAGCAGGGCGACGGCGCGGGTGGCGATGTCGGCCTGGCCGGCGGCGAGTTCCAGCAGCAGCTCGGTATGCCCCGCCAGATCGATCTCGCCTCGGGCCACCGGGCTTTCCACGAGGGCCGTTTTGCGGAGGAGCTCGGCGGGTGCTGGTCGGGCGGCGGCGATAAGCGTCTCGATACCGGCGGCGTCCAGTGGAAGGATGAGATAATCGGTCGCCCCCCACGCGCTGCACTTGCGGCAGCGCACTTCGTCGGCGGGATCGCACAAGAGATAGATGGGGGATTGCGGGTAGACCTTGCGAAGCGCCCGGGTGGCGGCCTCGAGCTGCTCAATTTCCTGCGCGACGCCGGCGGCGATGACGGGGGCGGTCCCAAAGCGCGGCTCGCGCGCGAGCAGCACCGCCTCGAGCATCGTGGGGACATGTTCGACGACGCCCATCCGCCGCAGGAGTTCGGCGGCCCATTCGGTGGCACCTTCGCCAGCGAGGAGCATGCGTACCCCGCCCGCGTTTTCATTACGCGGCAGTTCCAGCCGCGTGCGCGGCTCATGGGGTCCGGTCATCCTCATCGTCACGGCCTCTCCGTTCCCGAGGCCCCTCAATCCGGGCTGCCCAGCAATGCCCGAATTTCCTGGTCGCTCAAAATTGGCTGCATGCCGAGTTCATCATAGCGCGCGGCTACCTCGTCTGTCATCTCGATT
>CALCHA010000410.1 GCA_937901265.1 uncultured Phycisphaerales bacterium | reverse complement strand
CGGCCGAGGATCCCGTGAAGGCGGTGCGCTATGAGTGAACTCATCCGGCTGCAGAACATCCGCAAGGCGTACTGGATGGGCCCCGACCGCGTGCCCGTTCTGCGGGGCATCGATCTGAGTGTGGGCCAGGGCGAGTTTGTCGCGATCATGGGGGCCTCGGGCTCGGGCAAGTCGACGCTCCTGCACATCGCCGGCGCCCTCGACACCCCCGACCAGACGGCCGCAGAGAATGGCAATTCATCGCCCGCGGAAGTGTTTTTCCGTGGCCAGCCCCTCTCCACCATGGGGCGCTGGGGCCGGGAGCATCTGCGCAACCACGATTTTGGCTTCGTCTTCCAGTTTTACCACCTGTTGCCCGAGCTCAATGTTCTGGAAAACGTTCTGCTTCCCGCGATGATCGACGCCCCCTTCTACTTCGCCCTTCTCCGCGCAAGGCCGCGAAAACAGGAAGCGCTTGCCCTGCTTGATTCCTTCGGCCTCAGCGCCCGGCTCCGCCATCGCCCGTCGCAACTCTCGGGCGGCGAGCGCCAACGCGTTGCCATCGCCCGCGCGCTGATCAACAGCCCAGCCCTGCTTCTTGCGGACGAACCGACGGGCAACCTCGACGCGAAGACCGGCGGGGCGATTCTCGATGTCCTTATCAACCTGCACAAGAAAGGGCAGTCGATCCTGCTGGTGACGCACGATCCTCATGTCGCCGCGTTGGCCGACCGCACCGTCCACCTTGCCGACGGCCGCATCCAAACGCCTTGATCCTTTCGTTTTCCGTTCGTATCATCTTTGTAGACACACAGGAGGCGGCCCATGACGATACGAGCAAAGGTGCAGATGTGGGGTAACACTCGAGCCGTTCGAATCCCCAAAGCGCTCGCCGCCGAAATGGGTCTGGAGTCAGGGACGGAGGTTTCTCTGTCAACATGTGAGGATGGCCTGTTGTTGAAGCCTGTGCGAGCGCGCAAACGCTTCAAACTGGCTGATCTTCTCGCGCAGTGCAAAATCAGGAACCCGCACAAGGAAATGATCACGGGACGCGCGGGTAAAGAGTTGTTTTGACCGAGGATCCTCCGTGGCACGCCAATCCTACTTTCCCAACCGGGGCGATCTCGTACACCTCAATTTCTCTCCCGCAGCACGCCATGAAATGGCTGATCGCCACTACGCCCTCGTGCTTTCCACACGTTCCTTTTCTAAAGTGACCGGTTTTGCCCTGGTTTGCCCCATCACCTCCAATACGCGCCCCTGGCCCTTCGATGTTATTCTTGCTCCGGGGTCTCTCCCTCCCAAGGCGGGCAAGGCGATTTCCAGCGCCATCGTTACGGATCAGGTCAAGAGTGTGGATTTTCGCGACCGAGACTGCGAGTTCGTTGGGACGGTTCCTGAGGACGTCCTTGACGAAGCGCTTGCGAAAGTGCGAGCGATCATTGACTCCGATGATCCTGTGGAAGAGCTGTTAAACCGGTAGCCGGGTCAAGGGGCCAGGGTTTTGGCGTCTTGAGCCGTTTGACACCCCGCCCCGCCGCTCTGTACACTTTCGACTCTTCGCATTCCTGACCGCGGCACCGTGCCGCACTGGAGTGCAGCGACGACCGACTCCCTCACCGGAGTTCCCCGGACCTCAAAACCCGGGCGGCGCATCCAAGTGAACACCGGCTCCGCAGCGAATTTTCCCTTCGCGGCGACCCCCTTTCCGAGAGAGGACTGCCCCATGGCCGCTGGCCCCCACGAACGTATCCGCATCCGCATGGAAGCCTACGATCACCGTGCCCTCGATTCTTCCGCGAAGGAAATCGTGGACCATGCCAAGCGCACCAGCGCCAAGGTCCGCGGGCCGATTCCGCTTCCCACCCGCATTGAAAAATTCACGGTCCTCCGCTCGCCCCACATCGACAAGAAGAGCCGCGAGCAGTTCGAAATCCGCACCCACAAGCGCGTCATCGATATTCTTGAGCCCACGCCGCGCACCATTGAGGCCCTCAACCGCCTGGTTGTCCCGGCGGGCGTCTTCGTGAAGATCAAAGCCTGAACGCCTCCTCCAACGAGAATCCCCAACAGCCCCGCCAACCGCGGGGCTGTTTTCGTTGCGGTCTCGGTTGCGCCAGTCCTGGTTGCGCCATCTGTCTTCCCTCCAAATATTTCCCGCAGTGCCTTTCAAAACCATTGACACGCACACCCGACCTCGTTAAAGTAGCCGATCTGCACCCGATTTTGTCCGCATCTTGCGTACAAACTCATGCAGAAATGACGCCTTACCGGCGTCGGCATCAACAACTGGTTTTTCTTCGGATCGCCCAACCAGAGTGATCCCGACCGGGCCCGAAACGGCGAGGCCTCTTCCCCTCCTCCTTCTTCTTGAGGGCTGCGACGGCGGACACGAGGCCCTAATCATCGCCTACTACGAGTCCCGGTTCCAAAGCCGGTAATCGCCTCCGCACCATGCGGTGGCCAGGACCGGACGGGATATCGCGGTGAACCTGACACTCCTCTTCGCTGAGGGGATACGGGTTCAGATGAGGCTGCCGAAGAGTGAGGAATGCCATGAGCGAGAGTGGTTCCACATCTGTTGCCGCGCCTGTAGCTGCGCTTCTCGGCCGCAAGGTCGGAATGACCCGCATTTACGACGAAAAGGGAACGATTGTTCCCGTGACCGTCGTCCAGGCGGGTCCATGCGTCGTCACCCAGGTCAAGTCGGACGACGGTGCCGATGGCTACAACGCCATCCAGCTCGGCTACGAAGAGATCAAGGAACGCCGCTCCTCCAAGCCGCTCGTCGGCCACTGCAAAAAGACCGGCCAGACCTCCCCCAAGCGCGTCTTCCGCGAAGTCCGCCTCAAGGCCAAAGCCGGCATCGCTGCCGGTGCAACCCTGGATGTCGCGATCTTCGAAGTGATTAAGTACGTCGATGTCACCGGCATCTCGAAGGGCAAGGGCTTTCAGGGCGTCATGAAGCGCTGGAACTTTGGTGGTCAGCCCGCTTCCCACGGCACTGAACGTAAGCACCGCTCCCCCGGCGGTATCGGCGGCGGTCAGGCCACTCGTGGTCACGGCCGCGCGATCAAAAAGGGCAAAAAGATGGCCGGCCACCTTGGTGATGAGCGTTGCACCACCCGCAACCTCCTCCTGGTCGGCGTCGACAAGGAAAAGCATCTCCTGCTCATCAAGGGTACCGTGCCGGGTGCCAACGGCGGCCTCGTGTTCGTTCGTCAGGCCAAAACGATCATCAACAACACCAAATAAAAACGCGCACCGCGAAATATGAACCGCGAACCGTGTTTTTTTGATCTGAATGAATCCTAAGGAGGAAACAAGAAACCGAAAGTGATGCTCGACAGGACGTTTCGAGCCTTCCATTTCGCGTTTCACGTTTCAAAGGCCATGATTGAAGTTCCCGTCCTCAATACCTCCGGCCAGGAAGTCGGCAAATTCCAGGTCGACGAAGCCCTTCTGGGCACCACCGTCCGCCCCGCCCTCCTTAAGCAGGCCATCGTCCGTCACCACGCCAACCAGCGCCAGGGTACCGTGAAAACCAAGTCCCGCGCCGAAGTTGAAGGCTCCACGAAAAAGCTTTACGCCCAGAAACACACCGGCAACGCCCGCCGCGGCAACATCCGCACCAACGTCATGAAGGGTGGCGGTAACGCCTTCGCCAAGAGCCCCCGCGAATTCCGCCAGGATATGCCCCTCAAGCAACGCCGCCTTGCCCGCAACAACGCGATCCTCTCCAAAATCCTCTCCAACACGCTCGTTCTCCTCGACGGGTTCACGCTTCCCGCCAACAAAACCAAGGAAGTCGTCAAGGTCCTCTCCGCTCTCAAGGTGGACCGTTCGGTCCTCATCGCGACTGACGGCATCGACCAGAACATCTATCGCTCCGCTCGCAATATTCAGAAGACCCTCATCAAGCCCGCGGCGGAAATCAACGCGTACGACGTCCTCTCCAAGCGGACCATGATTATCACCAAGTCCGCGTTTGAAAACGTCCTCAGTACCCTCAAGACCGACAAGAAAACCACCCCGGCCGAAGCCAACGGATAACCCCCGGCAGCTTCGGCCGCCGCGTTTAATAGACGCCTGCAAGGAAACGCCATGCAACTCCACGCAACTGAAATTATCAAAGCCCCTGTGGTCTCGGAAAAATCGACCCACCTGGCGGCTGTCCGCAACGCTTACACGTTCGAGGTGGACAAGAAGTCCTCCAAGGATGAGATCAAAAGCGCCATTGAGAAGTTGTACAACGTGAAGGTGACCGACGTTCGCACGGTGAACGTCGCCGGCAAGCCCCGTCGCACGAAGACCGGCTTCAAGAACACGCCGGAATGGAAAAAAGCCATCGTTACCCTTCACGCCGACAACAAGATCGACCTGTTCTAAACCACCCTGATACCCACGCTGCGAAGTTGCCACCGAACGCACGAAAGGAGACTTGAGACCGACCTGAAACCACGACCGAACAGGGTTCTGCGTTTTTCGTTTTGAGTTTTGAGTTTTTTCACCATGCCGATCAAAGTCTACAAGCCCACCTCCGCCGGCCGCCGCTTCTCCAGCGTGAATGCCTATGCCGAGCTGACCACCGACAAGCCGGAGAAGAGCCTCATCGAACGCCGGAAGAAGACCGGCGGGCGCAATCACACGGGCTGGATCACCTGTCGGCATATCGGCGGCGGCAACAAGCAGTTCTACCGCAGGATCGACTTCAAACGCACCAAGGATGGCATCAAGGCCACCGTCAAGACCATCGAATATGACCCCAACCGCTCCGTCTTCATCGCCCTCGTTGAATATGCCGACGGCGAAAAACGCTACATCCTCGCCCCGCAGCAGATCAAGGTCGGCGATATCATTGAGTCGGGCACCAATTCCGATATCGAAAAAACCGTCGGCAACGCCATGCCCCTCGAGATTCTTCCGGTCGGCATGGAAATCCACAACGTTGAAATGACCCCGGGCCAGGGCGGCAAGCTCTGTCGGTCCGCCGGTGGCGTCGCCCGCCTCATCGGCAAAGACGCCGGATTCGCCACGATCCAGCTGCCCTCCGGCGAAGTACGCCAGATCCACTGGAAATGTCGCGCCACCATCGGCCAGCTCGGCAACTCCGACTGGATCAACATCCGCTGGGGGAAAGCTGGACGTACCCGTCACCGGGGTATCCGCCCGACCGTCCGCGGCGTCGCTCAGAACCCCGTCTCCCACCCGCTCGGCGGTGGTGAAGGCCGGTCCGGCGGCGGCCGCCACCCGGTCTCCAAGTGGGGTGTCCCCGCCAAGGGCGGCAAAACGCGTAACCCGCGTAAGAACTCCGGTAAGAAGATTATCCGTCGCCGCATGACCGTTCGTTACGGCGAATCCGTCATCAAGCGTAAGTAACCGATCCGGCACTCAGGCAAACAGGCACTAAGGCACTAAGGGTTAATTATGAGTCGCAGCACCAAAAAAGGGCCGTTCGTCGCCGAGCACCTGCTCAACAAGATCAATGAGCTCAATGCCCGTCGCGCGAAGACCCCCGTCAAGACCTGGTCGCGCTCCAGCACCATCATCCCCGACTTCGTCGGACACACCTTCGAAGTGCACAACGGCAAAGACTTCAAGCGTGTGTTCGTCACCCAAGACATGGTCGGCCACAAGCTCGGCGAATTTTCCTGTACCCGGACCTTCAAAGGCCACACGGCCGGCAAGAAGGAATAAGGCAAGTATCACCCCGTGCCGG
>CALCHA010000409.1 GCA_937901265.1 uncultured Phycisphaerales bacterium | reverse complement strand
CGCCATCGGCGAAACCGAAACCCGCCTCGCGCTCCCCTTCGAAATGTTCGAAGGCCTCCCCGATCCCCAACTCGCCGTCGCGATCGCCCGCCTGGTCAAACGCGAGGGCGTCGATGCCCTCGTCGTCGGCTTCCCCCTCAATGCCGACGGGTCCGTCTCCAATCAGTCGAAAATCACCGAGCGCTTCATCGCCGCACTGCGTCAGCAGATTCCCCCCGCCATCCCCCTCCACTGCGCCAGCGAGCACCTCACCACCCACGATTCCGAAGGCAAACTCGCCGGCCACTACACCCGCAACCAGAAACGCCAGCGCGTCGACGCCCTCGCCGCCGCCCGCATCCTCCAGGATTTCCTCGATGCCCAGCCCCGCGATTCGGTATAATGCAATCATGACCGCCATCGACCATCCACACCCCTCCACGATCCAGGCGCCCGGTCCGCATCGCTTCACACGCTCCGACTACTACGCGATGGCCGACGCCGGACTTTTTCAGGACTGTCGGGTTGAATTGATTGAGGGAGAAATCATCGACATGGCTGCCCAAAAAGATGCCCACGCCGTCGCGATCCTCCTGCTTCAGCAGGCCCTGCACAAGGCCTTCCCCGAATACCTGATCCGATGCCAGCTTCCCTTGACGCTCGGCGTGAGAAGTGAGCCGGAGCCCGACTTCGCCGTGACCGCTGGTATGCCCCGCGATTTCCTCGGCACCGGAAAGCATCCATCAACGGCGCTGCTTGTTGTCGAGATTGCCGACACCTCGCTGCGCCTCGATCGCGGCCGCAAGGCTTCTCTTTACGCTCGCGCCGGAATCCTGGATTACTGGATCATCAATCTCCGCGATCACTGCGTCGAAGTGCGCCGCGAACCCACCGCCGATCCCGCCGCCCGCCTGGGCCACCGCTATAAAACCCTCACCACCCTCCGCCCGCCAGAATCCATCTCCCCCCTGGCCAACCCCGCCGCCCAAACCCCCATCGCCGACCTCCTCCCCTGATCCTCAACTCAAATCACCCCCTCCCGCCAATCGCAACCGCACATCCCGCCGCGCTGTCTCCCCATACGCATCGCCGCATTCCGGGCACCGATCGCTCGCCAGCCGGCGCAACGGATAACCGCATCTCACGCAGCAACGCTCCCACCGTCGCCTCATCGCCCGACGCACCACATGCCGCCGCCAGTACAGCCACCCATACAGCCCCTCCATAATCCCCAGAAAAACCGTCCAGCCGACCGGCCCCGCCCAGGCCGCGAGCGTGTGATGCCCATGGGCAAAGAAGGACATCCATTCAACAACCACCACCGTCAAGCCGCACGCCATGGGAAGCAAAACCACCACCAGCGGAAACCGCCGCCCCACCCACCTGGGAATCACCCGCACCTCCCGCTTCCACCACGGCCGGTTCAGCATTCACTCCCCCCGATACACACACCGGCTCGTACACGTCTCAAACACCGTCACCGCCGCAATCTGCGGTACCCCCGCCTTCAACCGCAGCCAGATCCACCGCGCCAGATTTTCGCTCGTCGAATTCTCCAGCCCCGGAATCTCATTCAAAAAATGATGGTCCAGCTGCTCCTCCAGCGGGCGAAACTGCTCCTTGAGATCCCCGAAATCCATCAGCCAGCCGCTCACCGGATCCACCGGACCACGCACCGTCACCTCTACCCGGAACGAATGCCCATGCAAACGCCCGCACTTGTGCCCCGGCGGAACGTGCGGCAACGAATGCGCCGCCTCAAACCGGAATTCTTTGCTCAGTTCCACGATAAACGGTTCGCTTGTCATCTCCCTAGTGTTGCCTCTCCTCCCCAGGCTCGCAAGCGCGTCGAATTCCCCCCGCTTACCTCACGCCCCTCCACCCACCCCGCAAAAACGAACGTGGCGAGGCCAAAACCTCGCCACGTCGCACGTCGTGATCGCTCTCTCTTTAATCCATTTCAGCGAACGTCAGTTCGCCCGCGGATGCGCCGCGTCATACACCTGCTTGATCCGGCTCGTCGTCAGGTGCGTGTAGATCTGCGTCGTCGACAGCGACTGATGCCCCAGCAGCTCCTGCACGCTCCTCAAATCCGCCCCATGATTCAGCATGTGCGTCGCAAACGAGTGCCGCAGCGTGTGCGGGGAAATATCCGGATCCAGCCCCGCTTCGATCAAATACTTGTCCAGCTTCCGGCGAACCGACCGCGTCGACAGCCGCTGGCCATGCTTGTTCACAAACATCGCCCCTCCCACCGGCGCGCCCGGCGCCGGCGGTGTGCGATACGAAAGATACTTCCGAATCGCCGACAACGCTGAGTTGCCCATCGGCGCCAGACGCTCCTTCTTGCCCTTCCCACGCACCCGGATCACCGCCCCCGTGAAGTCCACATCATCCATGTTCAACCCCACCAGCTCCGACACGCGGATGCCCGTCGAGTACATGCACTCCAGCATCGCCTTGTCCCGCGCACCGAGCACCTCCCCGTCCCGCGGCGTGCCCAGCAGCTTCGTCATCTGGTCTTCCGTCATGAACTTCGGCAGCCGCTTCTCCTGCTTCGGCGTCCGAATCGTGATCATCGGATTGTTGCTCGTCATCCCCCGCCGATTGCAGAACTTGAAAAAGCTCCGCAGCGTCGCCAGCTTCCGCGCCATCGTCGCCTTCGAATAATTGTTGTCCCGCATGAACTGCAGATAGTTCCGCACGTCCTCTGCACCCGAATTCAGCAGCAGCGACTCCGCATTCTCCGGTGACGTGTCCACCTTCGGCAACTGCTCGATCACCGCCGCCGCCGCGCCGTTCGCTTGCGCAACCGCCGCTACATCCAGATCGTCCGGCATGATCTCCGCCGGAACGCCCAGCAGAAATTGGCAGAACTGCCGCAGGTCGGCGCCGTAGCACCGGCTTGTATACGCCGAAAAATGCCGCTCGAACTGCAGGTAATTCAAAAACTGCTGCACGCGCGGAGGATGCATGACGTGGTCCATGACTCATCGCCTCTTGAGGCCTATCCGCTCCGGCTGGCTTGCGACTCCGTCGCCGCCGCCCGGGCTGTGGCCGGTTCCTGTCTGGGAATTTCAGGTGGCGTCCGCCGCCTTCTTATAGCCGCCCGAGGCGGCCAGTTTGGTCTTGAGCAACGCCTGCATCTCGCCGGCCATGCGGTGCCCCATCTGGTGCGACAGCACCGCCGCGTCAAACCAATCCAACGCCGATGCCGGGTCTTCCGCCTTCGCGATCAGCGTCTGAATCACCGCCGCCTCTTCACCCGAGCGATACCGAAACAAATAGTATTGCCCGCGCTTGATCAGAGTCAGTTGCCGTGATTCGTCTGCCATACGCCTCGCCTTGTTGCACTGCCCCTTCCATCGGACTATTTTTCCGACCTGTTAATACCGAACGTCCCATTTTGCCTGCCTCCCCCCTAAAGGCTGCACCACGGCACCCCGTTCGCGAAGGTGCAGAAGTTATCGGTCAGACAGCCTCCCACGCTGCACTTCCATCAGCCGCCGCACCATCGCGTGGCACACAAACCGCATGTATTCGTCCGCGTCCATCAAAAACTTCCGATCCTCCAGCGCGGAATCCGCCTGCGTCCGCCCCGCTGCGAAATCCCGCAGCTCCCGCAGCACGCTCTGGTTGCTCCCGTTGAATACCGCCGACACCTGCACCTCCGGACTCCCGCTCCCTTTGGCCGTCGGCGTCGAATAAAGCTGCAGCGTCATCCCCACCACCGGCGGATTGTACGGGTCATACGCCGTCACCGCCGGAACAATCAGCCCATCCGCCCCCAGCTCCGCCGCGATCTTCTGCGCCGCCGCCGGCGAATCGATCGCCCGTATCTTCAGCCGCTGCATCGCCGCCAGCGTCTTGTTCAACGGCAACGCCGTCAGATTCTGCACCTGCTGCAGCTCCCCATACAGCGTGTCGCTCACCACCAGCACATCAAAATCCCGGTTCCCCGACTGGTTCATCGCCGGCGCTATCGCCAGCACATGCCCCGGCGGATAGGGACTCGTGATCGTGTACTCCACCCCCTGCTGCTGACGCTCGACCGGCATGCAGCCCGCCATCGCCACCGCCACCCACACCATCACGCCACGACGCACCACACGCTTCTCCTGAAAGACCTCTCCTGCTGTTATCGGACATCCCCCCCCTTTCCCTTAACGCCTTCTGCCCCGGATTTCCCTCCTCGCCTCCACCCTTCAAAGGCCATGTTCAGCTGCCCCAGACCCCCATTGCTCCGCCACCCCCCTCGACCGCCCACCAAAACAAAACA
>CALCHA010000408.1 GCA_937901265.1 uncultured Phycisphaerales bacterium | reverse complement strand
GGACGACCTCCTCGAACATCAGCCGCCCGGCGGTGTCGAGGATGATCGCGGAGTTCGTGAACCACCAGTTCATATTAAGCGTGCCGCCGGCGCCCTGAAGCTGGTCCTGCAGGCCCGGCGGAAATCCGACGTTGCAATGGCGGATGGCCTCGGTCTTGCCCGAGCCGGGCTCCCCGACGAGCACGTACCACGGCACGGAGTACATATTTTTGCCGGCCGCGCGGAATTTTTCGACCCCCTGGTCAAAGTTCCGGCGGAGATCATCCAGGCGGGCGCGGCGGGCGGGTTCGGAAATGCCGGTGGGGGCGGCGGCGGCATTGCCGGCGAGGCCCTGCGAGAGCGGCGCCGCGCGGCGCTTGCGGAACCAGCCCAGCAGGGCGCGGTAGGCGCCGAGCAGCAACACCACCACGACCAGCCCCAGGCCCACGATCAGCATAGCGTTGCGGTCACCATTGGTGGCGAACCAGGCCACCGTCATGATGCCGCCACCGGACATGAGCGCCAGAGCGCCTTTCGCGGGGGCGGGGAGGTTGCCGAGATGCGACGGGCTGACGCCCTTGGGGAGCATGGATTTCATTTGGCGTCCTTTCCAGCAGTTTGGCTGGTGAATTGCTGGGAGTGATCGGAGACCTGCTGAAGGGAGTCGCCCAGCTTTTTGGAGGCGACGTGATAAAGGTATCCGTAGGCCACGAACAGCACGATGATCAGGCCGATGAGGACGATCGCGATGCCGATGAGCTTCGTGCCCGGCGGTTCAATCAAGTCACGCGTGTCGACCTTCTCATACGCGTCCGGACACAGCCGCTGGGTATCGCCGAACTGCCCGGTGGCCTGCAGCCGGGCCGCGATTTCCTTCATCTTGCGGCGAAGGTACTCCGGCTGCCCCGTGTACCAGCCCGTAAACCCCAGCCCCATACAGACATAGAACACCGACAGCCGGTCATTCGCCGTCGCCGACCGGTCCTTCAGCGTTTCCTCAAGCAGGTCGAAAAACTTCTCATCCCCCGCCATCTCATGCCGCTCAAAGGCCAGTTCCTTCCACTCCCGGGCCCACGGCAACACCGACTCTTTGATCATAAAATCGCAAAAGAAAATCAGGACCAGTTCGATCTTCTCCCATGCCTCGGCATGGTTGGACGTCACCGCCTGATTCTTTGCCTGCATGAGCAGCCCGCGAATTTCGGATTGCACCTGCGACAAGTCGTAGTTGCCCCCCTTTCGCGCTGAGCGATTCAGGCGGCAGATGTACTGAAACAGTGGTTCGCAGATATCCAACAGGGACATTTGCCGCACCTGGGTGGGCAGCAGGGAGGCGCCGGAGGCGAAAGTCGTCATAACGAAGTTCTCAGTGGTCAGTGGTCAAAAGGTCATTCCTCAGGGGATCGGCATATACAACGCGAGTTGGAAGTCCGAAGTCTGCATATCGGGCCAGCGGGCGGCCATCATTTTTTCTTCTTTGATGCGATCCCACATGCGGGCGGACTCGCCGCGCATCAGGCGGTAGTAGAAAAGATCCCCCTTCGCGGGCAGCGTCAGCGGCGGATGGCGCTCTTCCTGCAGCTTGATACCCCAGATACGCTGCTGGATCATCGTTTTGGCCATCAGCTTGAACTTGTCGCCATCCTCGACCAGCTTGGCCACCGCGGCGTGGTCTTCGCGCGTCTTGATGCCCAGGAAGTAATCGGTCGGTTTGTCCAGGTGCTCCTCCTCCAGAGGCTTCTGCAGGGACAGCACGCCCCCCTCCTGGACAAAATCGATCTTGAGGTAGCGTTCCTGCACCGTCCCGCCCAGCAGCGAGCGAATCTTGTTGATCAGGTCATCAAATGAGGACTGCAGGTTGTCGTGGTCATACTCGGGAACGAGAAATTCCTTGTCCCGCGCGGGTTGCCCGGCGGCAAGTTCGCCGAGGAGCTCCCGCAGGTCGAGGTAGAACTCAAAAGGCTTGATCAGATGAGCCACATTGATGAGCGAGCCCAGACGGGCGGCATAGCGGTTAAGCGTGCGGAGCCGCATGGCCTGTTCGAACTGAACGCCGCGCATGGCGTCGATGGAAAAACCGCCGGCGGTGATCTGCTGGACCAGCGTCGTGCGGGAAGCCTGCACCTGATTCGTGAGGTCGCGGAGGCGTTCGCGCAGGGTCGATGACCCGCCGATGACCAGCGCCGGGGGAATGTAAGCGGGCTCCTGCCGGGCGGTACCGACATCTTGTCCGGTGGCGTGGGCGATCCGCAGGAGGGGGAGGGTTTCGAGGTCGGTATGGTCGTCGTCGGAGAGGATGAGCCGGGCGTTGAGGCGGCGAACCATCATGGGCTGCGCGTTCTCGCCGGTGTTTTCGTCCGCCCGCTGAATTTCAGAGATCTTGTAGATGCGCTTCACCCGCCAGTCCCCGTTGCCCCCCCCACCGTTGTTCGAGGAGGAATCGATCGCGTTGGCCCGGGAGTCGTACCACAGGGGGATCGCCAGCGAGACGGTGAAGGGCTGCGAGGAGGCTTCGAAGGCGGCCTTGATGTCCAGGGAGGGCAGGTCGGCGTTTTCCGGAAAGCTGACCTCGATGCCCGAAGGCATGATGGCGCGCAGGCGATCGAAGCGGACCAGCATGTTTTCCAGGGCGTCGGAGGAGACCTTCATGTCGATGACGCCGTAGGGAAACGTGTAGGCCAGACGCCGCTCGGTGTTGATGCGGTCAAGGACGAAGTGCTGCATCGTCTGAAGGTGATGGGGCTGAAGGAACAGGCCTTCGTGCCAATGGACGGGACCGGGCATGGGGGAAGTCCTTGTCTGGGCGGTCCACAGGGGACCGAGGTCTGGTTCTTTTTCGGAGTAATTGATAATGGGTAAATGGTAATTCGCTGTCGCGTGAGTGCGGGCCCCCGCGGGCCGCGAAGGCCAATTACCAATTGCTAATTACCAATTACCTCCGTCAGGCTCCGGGCCTGCTGCGGCCGCGGATAAGGGTTTCGGTGTATTCGGCGATGGCGTTCTGGATTTCGATTTCGATGGTCTGCACGTCCATCGCGGTGGAGAGTTCCTTGTACTGACGCCAGCACTTGACCTCCTTGCCCACCAGCATGCCCGGCATCTTGTCAGCGTAGGCCTCGATGTTGGCGACGGAGAACTTGGCCACGTGGCGCTGCGCGAAGAGCGAGCCGGCCTGGGCGATGGCGGAGATGACGCCGGCGCACAACTGCCGCAGGCGATCCACATCGCCGGCCAACTGCGTGGGCGACACTTCATTATCGCCGGCGATGAAGCGGCCCATCGAGCGCTGCACGGGCGTCGGGCGCTTCATGTCCGACTTGGGCGCGACCTGCTTCCAGGTGGCCCAGACAAGCTGGTCGAGCGAGACGATGAAAGTGACCAGCTGCGTGGTGAGATCGATGAATTTACCGGCGTCGATTTCGTCGCGGTCCGTGAGCTGCAGCTTGGTCTTCAGCGCCTTGAGCGGCGCGGCGGGCCAGTCGGGGCCGCCGCCCTGTTCGGCCAGACCGGCCTCGGCAAGGCGAGCGATGGCGGTTTTGCGTTGTTCCTCGGTGAGCGACGGGGCGAGGTCGATGAGGCGGGAGATGAGAAAGGTGTAGTCGGAGAGTTCGCGGGCATCGAGCGCCGAGCGGCCGGTGGAACCTTCGGAGGGGGCGGTGATGTCGACCTGGCGGTCCCACGTGGGAAAGCGGGCTTTCAGCTCCGCGAGGAAGGGGCCACGCTGCTCGGGGAGGACCTTCGAGAGGGCGTGTTCAACTTCATCGCCGAGATAGGTTTCCCGGGTTTGCTGCGGCTGGTCAGCGAAATCGACCTGAATCAGGCGGAGGCGATTGACGGTGGCGGCGACGAGCCGCGAGAGATCGGTGAGCAATTCCGGCAAGGCGAGGCCCCCTTCGCAGTGAGGTCGTGACGGTCTATGTGTCGATAGTGGGCGGTTTTGAGGCGATTATAAGGGTGGCGGACGCGGGGGACAAGGAAAGGATGGGCTGCGGGGAAACAGGAAACCGCAAACGCACCGCGGCGCCGCGCCGGCGAGGTCGCATTATCGGGCGGAGGTGCTGGCCGCGGCGGTGGCTTTGGGGCCCTTGAGGTACTGAGTGTCCGCGAAAAGGCCGCTGAGGACTTCGTCAATCGTGGGGATCGGGGCGGTGTAGGCGAGGCGGAAGCCGACGTCGGCGAAGCCGCTGTCGGCCTGAATGTCGAGGGGGGTGGTCTCGGGGACGCGCGGATCGAGCTCGGGGGGCGAAAGTGAGGAGCCCCCGACGACCGTGAGCTTGCCCGGGGCGGCCGCGAATTTGGCATCGACCGTGGCGGTGTCGACTTTGTTGTCCTTGATGACAGCCTGGGCGTTGTCGGGATCGAAGGCATATTCCGCGACGTTGCCGATGAGATCGTGGATGGATCCGCTGCCAAGCGTCGGCGAGAAGCCCGGTTCGTGGCCGACATCGCGGAACCAGAGCACTGATCCGTTGTAATTGCCGGCGGGCGAGGAGACGCGACTGGGAAAAAGCCTGGCGACCGCGGCGTTCGTCCAGGGCTGCTCCTTGGAGGACTCGATCTGGAAGGAAAGGTGGCCCATGAAGACATTCAAATCGGGGAAGGGCAGGGCGTGGTCCGTGCTCATGATGGCGGCGTAGTTCTGCTGGGAAATCCAGTTCTGCGTTCCTGACGCGCTGCCGCGGAGATTCCAGGCATCCTTGGCCGTATTGGGCAGCTCAAAGGTCGTGTAGGCGGCCTGCCACTCGGCGGAGGTGGGGAGCCGGGCGCCCAGCATGCTGGCGAAATAGAGAGCCATGTAAGGACTGACGTTTTGCAGGGGGGAGGCGGCGGTGGGCACCGGGATGGGGCCGGCTTTGGGGTCGTAGTAGGGATAGTCTTTGTCCGATCCCGGCATTTTCATTTTGCCGCCTACGAAGTCGAGCCACTTGTCGTTGACCTGCATTTTCCCGTCGAGGATCTTCCAGCCCCGTGGGCCGTAGGAGAGCCAATGGTCGTCGCTGGATTGCGCCGGTTCGGTCAGCCAGTGCTTTTTGGCATCGGGCTGCTTGGCGTTGTCGAGCAGCGGGAGGACGCCGGAGGCATTGTTGACAACGGCGGCAAAGAGGCCGACGGGAACTTCCGTGGAAGAGAGCCAGATGTACTTTTCACCGACCTTCACGCGATCAAACTCAATGGCCTGCGGCGGAGTGAACCCGGCGGGCGAGCGGAAGATGGCAACGCCATCCTTGACCTTGGCGTCCTGGCTCCAGCCGGCGAGCTTGGGGCCGGCGCCGATCCTCGCCGATTCCTGGTCCGGGTTCTGGCTGAGCGTCTTGGTGAGCAGGTCGACGGTTTTCTGGATGGCCGGGTCAGTGGCGTTGGGGAGCGTTTTAACCGATGCGAGAAACTCGGTGGATTTGGCTTTGAGGGCGGCTTCGGAAAGCGCCGGCTGGCTGTCGGAGGCCTTGCGCAGATCGTAAAAAAATTGGTTGAACGCCATGCGCGGGTTGGATTGCGGGGTGATGGTGACGTCGAAATCCCTGGCCAGATCAATCGCGTGCTGTGTGGCGGCGGCGTCGGAGAGGATGTCGCTCCAGCGGTTCCAGCGTACCGGCAAGGCGGCGGTCAGTTCGCTGCTGATCGCCGCGGCGCGGGCGGCGGCAACATCTTTGTCCGCCGCGACGAGCGTCTTGACGTGCGCCTGCGCCTTGAGCTCATCATCCAGCAGCGGATTGGCCTCTGACAGCGGCAGCGTGCCCAGCTTGCGCCATGCCGTGAGCGCCAACTCCGGCGCGGGGGCGGTCGTGGCGGCCGCGGCGACGGCTGGATAGGCGGTGCTCTTTTCCAGATCGAGCAGCGCGGTCACCCGGTCGCTGATCGGCTTGAGCGCGGCGGTAATGGCCGGATCGGCCAGCAACGGCGAGTTGGCGCTCGACCACTTGGCGGAGATGTCGTGCCAGCTCTTGGCGCCTGCCGCGGGCTCGTTGGGCAGCAGATCGAGGCCGTCCAGACGCGTCTGCAGGGTCTCTTCATCGGCCAGCAGATCGAGCGTGGCGACCCGCGTCGATTCAAACTCCGCCAGACGATTCTTCTGATAGGACACGTACGCGGCGTCGGTGACCTGCGGCAGCCCATCCGCCCACTGCAGGTTTTTGGTCATCACGTCCAGCAACGCGCTGGAACGGTAGTCGGTCGCCACGTGCCCAGCGATCGCCTTCTGCCAGTCGGGGCCCGTGGCCATGACGTCCGCCAGCCCCGGCACCTTCACCGGAATCAGCGCGTCGAAGCCCAGATAATCCGCTTCGAGCGTGGCGAGGTTGGCCTTGTAGTGCACATAGTCGGCGTACTTGAAGTGGTCCATGCCCTGCGAGGCGGCGCGGATCGTGGCCAGATATTCCTGGTGGTGCTGCTTCCACTGGTCGCGCACCACCGGGGTGGCGCTGGCGAGCGGGCTGGTGGCTTCGTACGCCTGCTGCTGCGCGAGGAAATCGGGCGGCTTGACCGTGTAGGGCGTCACCGCTTCGTCCCCCTCGTTCAGCAGCGAGGCCAGCAGCGCGTCCGCCTTCTTCACCTCGCTGTCCAGCAGGTCCTTGTTCTTGCTGATCTTGGCGATCGACGCCATGTGCAACACCTGGTCCTTCAGCGACTGGTGGTCCTGCAGAATCTTCGGCAGATTCTTGTCGTCCTTGTTGGCGCTCTCGATCACCGTGATGATTTCGGTCTGAATCTTGTCGAGCTGCTGGGTGTAGGGCGTCTTCGCCGTCGGATCGACCGGAAGCTGCACGTACGCTTTCGCGAGTCCCGGAAGGGTGGTGTAGTTGGCCAGCGTCAGCGCTTCGACGCCGCCCGCCGGGAGCTGTGCCGCCGGATCCTTCGCCAGCTCGTCATACACGATCGTCTGGTCCTTGCGATTGAGCTCGGCGGAGAGATCGGTCAGCAGCGTCTCGACCCTGGCGAAGGAGGCGGCCAACCCCGTCACGTCGTCCAAAGTGCCCGCCTCATCGGGCGACCGGGCGCTGTCGATGGCAAACTTGTCGAGATTTTCCAGCAGCGGGACGTGGGTCTGCGGAAGCGTCTTGAGCGTCGCCTGAATCGTGTCCCAGCGCTTCTGAATGTCCTTGACCGATCTGGCGGCGGTGACGGTCTTCTCGATGCGCGCCAGCTCGTCCACACGCTCAATCTTGGGCGGCGGGGCGTTTTCGCCGGGGAGCGTGGGGAATACCGGTGGCCGCGCGGCGGCGATCAGGTCCGCAATCGCGTTGGCCGGCTTGTTCCAGCCGTTGTGCTTGTAGTCCGCCACCGTCTGGTCCAGCGACGTCAGCAGCGGCCATCCCGAAGCGGCGTCCTTCCCGGGGGCGAGGGCGGCCTGCACCGCGTCGATCAACTTGAGCGCCTCCCCGGTGGTGTAGGCGTTCACCCCCGACTTGGCGTCCTCGGTCGGATGCACCGCCAGGTCCGACAGCGAGTGCCCCGAACGCGCCAGAGCGGTCGGTTTGTAGGTCGGCAGCTTCGGCCCGGCGGCATTCAGCAGGGCAATGACCTGCGCGGGATAGTCGGCGGGGTCGGCGGCGAATTTCTTTTCCGAGGCGGGGTCGGTGGCGGCGTCGACGAAGTCCCCGAACCAGGAATCATACGAGAGGCAGAGCCGCGCCCAGTTGGCCTGGCTGTAATCCGCCCGCGGGGCCCGCAGCAGGAAGTAGAGGCCGACCGATCCGGCGGCGATGAGCAGCGCCGCGGCGATGGCGATGGGAATGACCGGGGCCTTCTTGGGCTGGAGCGTCCAGGTGGCGATGCGCGGGAGGATGTGTTCGAGGTCACGGTCGTCGGGGTTGGTGGATTCGCCGGTGTCGAGGAGGGCGCCGGCGAGCTTGCGCCAGTCTTCGCCGTTGGGTCCCAGCGCCTTCCACTCGCGCGAGGGGCCGACGGTGCAGCCGTCGAAGGGGCGACGCATCACCAAAGCGTAGATCAGCCTGCCCAGATCGAGGAGGTCCTTGTCGAAGGGCCTGGCGGGAAGGCTGCCATCGGGCAGGGGATCGGTGAGGCGAACGGTGGCGCCGGCGAGGGGCTCGGAATGGCTGAGCAGGACGTTGGAAAGTTTGAGGGCACCGTGGGGGCGCTTGGCGATGCGCTTGGCGTCGAGCAGGCCGTTGATGATGGCGGTGAAGAGGTTGCGCAGGTCGTCGTTGGTGACATAGACGTGGGAGTCAAAAAGCGTGGCGAGCGAGCGCTCATAAGTGTCGAGGAGGGCATAGGCCCCCGCGGCACGGTAGGCCCCGGGGTAGGGCTTGTCCCCTTCGACGCTGCCTTTGACCGCGGCGACTTCGTGGACGGGGGCCCAATATTTGGAGTCCTTGGCGAGGGCGCGCTGGGTTTTGTAGCGCAGGAGGAAGGCGTCGATTTCCTGGCGGAGGCGGTCGTCGGACCAGACGCCGTCGGTCGGATGGAGCACCTTGAGGACACGGGAGTGGTCGGCCGCAAGCGTGTAGAGGCCGCCCACCCCGGAGAGGTGGAGACGCTGGTCGGTGCGGTGTGAGCCGAAGGTGGGCATAGCGGTGCCGTTATCGCGTGTGCGGTGACAGAAATCCGGTGGTCACAAGATTATAGGGGATTGGCCCGCAACGATGCGACGGGCCAATCCCCTTTTTTAAGCGTGGAAAGGTGGATCAGGTGGGGTTACTTCTTGTGGACCTTGGGGGTGGTGAGGGCGACGATGCCGGTGGGCCGGACCTGAATCAGGATATCCTTGGTGCCGCTGGGCCATTCTTCGACGTTGAGCGGGAGGATCTGGCGGCGGACGTCGCGGTCACCGGGGAGATCGTCGAACACGCCGGGCAACTGGCCAATGACATAGAGGTGGTAGACCGACTTGTCGTTTTTGTTGGCGTACCACTTGTCCCAGATCGGGTCCTTGGCGGAGAGGGTCTGGCTGTAGGCGGAGGGTTGGGTGGCGGCGCCGGCCGCGGTTTTGGGGGCGGCGGGGCTGGTGGCGGCGGCCTGCTGGACGGCCTTGGAGTTGAAGATCATGACCTTGGTGGGGATCGAACCCTTGAAAGCGTCGTTCGGCTGCCAGTAATTGGTGACCGAGGCGTTCGACCAGCGGTCGTTTTCGAGGCTGTTGACGGCGACGAGATCCACCTCGAAGTTGCGGTCGCCGAGATCGCCGAGTTTCTGCCGCATGGCGTCATCGAGCTGCACCGTGACGTTGTAGCGGCCGGGGCCATGGGCGCATCCGGTGGCCATGACGGTGAGGGCGAGGGCAGCGAGTGCCGAGAGGCGTTTGAGCATGGGACGAGTCTCCTTGAAGACGGGGATGGTTGTTCCTTCCATGGGGCCCGGCGGCGTGCCGGGGGATTATTCGAGGTTGCGTCAGCGGGCGGGGACGGTGGCGGAAAACTGGCGGAGGACGGCGTGGATTTCGCGGTTGAAGCGCCAGTCGATGACGATCAGCGAGCGGGTGCGGACGAGGAGCGTTTCGAGGTGAGTCAGGGGGGCGTCGTAGATTTTGTGCAGGCCGCCGCGCGGGGCATCGCCGAAATCGCGGCAGAGCGAATCGGGGCCCATGCCCGGGAGCATGCGGATCAGCAGGCCCAGGGTGTCGAACCAGAGGTCGGCCGGGACAAGATCGAAGGCCTGCTGCGGGGAAAGCTCTTCCTCGGCGCCCTCGGCAGCGCGGGTGAGGCGGTGCGGTCCAAGGGCCTTGAGCCAGCGCTGGTCGTTCTGGAAGATCGAGCGGATGCGCTCGGGGAGAGGGAT
>CALCHA010000407.1 GCA_937901265.1 uncultured Phycisphaerales bacterium | reverse complement strand
GGGGGCTGATGACCGAAAAACACGCGGCGGTGGCTTATCTATCGCATGTGGTGGGATTTTTGACCGGGGCAGGGGTGACGGCCGGGCTGTTGTGGTGGCGAATCCTGGATGCGGAGCGCGGGGAGCGGTCGCTGCTGCAGGTGGCCGGGTGGATGGAGGAGACGGAGGAGGAGCTGGATTGGCGCGGGCGGCCGGTGGCGCAGCCAAAGAAGCGCGCGACCGCGACGGTCCGCGTTCCAGCAACACCGACGATCACTCCCGTGGGACCGCGGGTGGAGCGGCGCAAACGCGATGAGGGGCCGATCCCCCTCGAATGAAGCGTCTGCCGGGCTGTTGATGGCGGGAGAGGTTTGCTATGCTGGCACCTCTTTTGGCGGAGGCGCGATGGCGTGGCTATGGCTGGTGTTGGCGGGGTTGTGCGAGATGGTCTGGCCGGTGGGGTTCAAGCTCACCAATGGCTTTACGACACGCTATCCGCTGATTGCCGGAACGGCGGGCGTGATGATCCTGAGCTTTTATCTGATGTCGCTGGCCTCACGGGGCGGGATTCCGGTTGGGACAACGTACGCGGTGTGGACGGGAATCGGGGCGGCGGGCACGGTGATCCTGGGAATCATCCTGTTTCATGAATCGCGGGATTTGCTGCGGCTGATGTGTTTGTCGCTGATCATTCTGGGCGTGATCGGGTTGAAGCTGCATTCGAAGGCCGAGATGACCGGCAAGGTGGCCAGTGTGCAGGAGCAGGCGGAATGAATCGTGAGAACCATGGACGGTCGATCGAGGTGCTCACGGCGATGGGCAACCTGCCGACGGCGCCCTATTGCGAAGGGGCGGTGATCGAGTGGCTGCTCAAGTGGGCGGAGAGACTGGGCGATTCGGCAGGCGTGCGGCGGGATAAGGTGGGAAATGTGTATGTGGAATATGTGCGCGGAAAACGGAGCAGCGCACCGCTGGTGATCGAGGCCCATCTGGACCATCCGGGGTTTGTGGTGACCGGGAGGGCACGCGACGGCACGCTTCGGGCGGAATTTCGGGGCGGCGTGCGGCCCTCATTTTTTGCCGGGGCGCGGGCGAAGTTCTGGCACGAGAAGCGATGGGTGGGAGCGACGGTAAAGCGTGTGCGACAGGTGAACGGGAAGCGCGCGCTGGCGGTGGAGTTGACCGGGGTGAAAGAGAAGCTCAAGGCGGGCACGCTGGGAATGTGGGACTTGCCGGACGCGACCGTGCGGCGCGGGATTTTTGCGGCGCGGGTCTGCGACGACCTCGCCGGGGCCGCGGCAATCGTGTGCCTGATCGAGCAGCTGGTCGCGGGAAAAGTTGCCGGGCACGTGATCGGGCTCTTCACGCGCGCGGAGGAAGTGGGGTTTGCCGGCGTGCTGGCGGTGTGTGAGGGCGGGTGGATCCCCCGCAAGGCGCGGGTGATCGGGCTGGAGACCAGCAAGGCGTCGGCGGCGGGCGGCGGGGCGGAGCAGGGTGCCGGGGCGGTGATCCGCGTGGGAGACCGGACCGGGATTTTCAGCGCGGGGCTGACGCATTTTCTGGCGCAGTGCGCGGGGCATATCGGGGATGAGGATTCGGACTTTAGGTACCAGCGGCGGCTCATGGATGGCGGCACCTGCAATTCCACGGCGTTCCTGGTGTATGGCTACGACTCCGCCGCGTTGTGCCTGGCGCTGGGGAACTACCACAACATGACGGTGAAGGGCGAGATCGGCTGGGGCGACGGGGCGAAGGCGGGCAAGGGGATCGCCAGCGAGACGATCCACATCGATGATTTCACGGGGATGGTGCGGATTCTGGTGGAAGCCGTGAAGCGGATCGGCACCTATCAGCCGGGGCTGAAGGTGGTGCGCGAGCGGCTGTCGAAGATGTACCGGGAGGAGCAGGCGGCCATGTTTGTGAAGTCGCCGGTGTGAGGGGCGGGGCGATGGCCGGCAGAAGGGCGATTTGCCTTTTTTCCCTTCGGGGCGAGAATGGGGGGATGGCCAAGACGCTTCAATTGCCGACGATTCCGACCCAACTGGTGCAGACGCCCGAGGAACTGACGAAGGTGTGCGCGCATCTTCGTGCGGCGGGGGTGTTTGCGTTCGATACCGAGTTCATCGGGGAGAACACGTACCAGCCGGTGCTGTGCCTGGTGCAGGTGGCGACCGAGGAGCGGGTCGAGCTGATCGATCCCTTTGCGCTGGATGCGGAGGCCCTTTCGCCGCTGTGGGCCCTGGTGGGCGATCCGCAGGTCGCGAAAATCTGCCATGCCGGGGATCAGGATGTGGAGATTGCGTGGCAGCAATCGGGGCGGGTGGCGCAGAATATGTTCGACACGCAGATCGGCGCGGGGATGATCGGGCTGACTTATCCGACGGCGTTGTGGCGGGCGGTGGAGCATTTCACGGGAGTGACGCTGGAGAAGGCGCACACCTATTCCGCGTGGGATCGGCGGCCGCTGTCGAAGGCGCAGTTTCAGTACGCGGTGGATGATGTGCGGTATCTGCCGACGGTGCACGCGGCGATGAGGGCGCGGATCGCGGAGCTGGGTCACGCCGAGTGGATGGCGGGAGCCTGCAACGAAATGTGCGCCGAATCGGCGGGGCCGGCGGAATCACGACGGCTCTACACGCGGATCCGCGGGGCGTCGGGCCTGAGCGGGCTGCAGTTGGCGGTGCTGCGGGAGATTACGGCCTTGCGCGAGCAGATCGCGTTTGAACATGATGTGCCCTCCCGTGCAGTGCTGAAGGATGAGGTGCTGCTGGAGATGGCGACGCGGATGCCGGCCACGGAGCGGGCGCTGGCGGGACTCAAGGAAATGCCGCCGCGGGTGATTGAAAATGATGGGGCGGCGTTCCTGGAAGCGATTGCGCGCGGGCGAAAGGTCCCGGAATCGGAGCAGCCGGTGATCACCGTCCCGGGGGAGGATTCCGCGGAAGTGAAGCGCCTGGCGGAAACGCTGTGGGTGGCGACGCAGGTGATTTGCCTGGGCCAGAGCGTGACGCCGGCGCTGGTCACGAGCCAGAACGAAGTGACGGCGTTGGCGCGGCTGGTGCATCGGGGCAAGCCGCTGGACACCCACCCGCTGATGACGGGGTGGCACCGGGAGTGCCTGGGGGAGAAGCTGGCGGCGTTCGTGCGCGGGGAGCTGGGGATGACGGTGCGGATGAAGGACACGGAGATGCGGGCCACGTTCGCCGGATGAGGGTTTATGTGCGGCATCGGCGGCGTGGTGAAGTGGACGCATGAGCCTGCGCCCTGGCGCGGGGAGGGAGCGGCGGGTCTGGAAGCAATTTCGGCGGCGCTCGCCCATCGCGGGCCCGATGGAGCGGGGCAGTGGGTGGATCCGCGAAGTGATCGGACCGTCGGGCTGGTGCATCGGCGGCTGGCGATCATCGATCTGCCCTGCGGTGGACAGCCGATGGGCAATGAGGATGGGCGGGTGCAGGTGGTCTTCAACGGTGAGATTTACAACCACGCGGAACTGCGGGCCGAGCTGAAGCGCGCGGGGCATGTGTTTGCGACGGACCATTCAGACACCGAGGTGCTGGTCCATGGGTGGGAGGCATGGGGCGAGAAGCTGCCGGAGAAGCTGGTGGGAATGTTCGCGTTCGCGGTGTGGGATTTTCGTCCAGGGGCGGATGGATCGGCCCGGGACACACTGTTTCTGGCGCGCGACCGCATGGGACAGAAGCCGCTGTTCTATGCGACGATGGAGGATGGCTTTGTCTTTGGTAGCACGATTGGCAGCGTGCTGGCGTGGCCGGAGGTGCCGCGGCGCTTGCCACGGGAGCAGCTCGGGTTGTATCTGCTGCTGGGCTATTTTCCCGCACCGCAGACGGTGTGGCGCGATGTGAGCGCGATTCTGCCGGGTGGATGGATGCGGGTGCGGCGGGACCTGGTGGATGGCGGGCGCTACTGGACGCCGATGGGGCAAGCGGTGGCGGGCCAGCAGGCGGAACTGGGTGGGCTGCTGCGCGAGGCGGTGCGCTCGCAGTTGGTGGCGGATGTGCCGGTGGCATGCTTTTTGTCTGGGGGAATCGATTCGTCGATCGTGGCGGCGTTGATGCAGGAGGAGGTGCGGGCGGCGGGCGGCTCTGCGATACGGACGGTCAGCGTGGGCTTTGCGGAGGCGGGCTTCGATGAGACGGGCTTTGCCGACGCGGTGGCGAAGAAGATCGGCAGCGCGCACACGCGGCTGGAGGTGGGGCCGGAGCGGGACGTGCTCGGGACGCTGCGGATGCTGATGCGGCAGGGGCTGGGCCAGCCCTTTGCGGATTCCTCGATTCTGCCGACGTATCGATTGAGCGAGGCGGTGCGCGGGCTGGCACCGGTGGCGCTCTCGGGGGATGGTGCGGATGAATTGTTCGGAGGGTATGACCGCTATCGGGCGATGGGATTTTTGGCGCGTTGGGGGACGATCGCCCGGTTCATGCCGCGGTCGTCGCCGGTGGGTTCCCTGAGCAAGCAGGAAAAGTACCGGCGTCTGGCGGCGGCGGCGCGGGCGACCATCCCCTCGGAGCGCTATACGCGGCTGGTGGAAATTTTCTCGCCAGACCTGGCCGAGGAGCTGCTGGGCGAGGCGGTGATGGATTATTTTCCCCTCCCGGAGGAGTATGGGCTGGAGGAGGATGTGAACCCAGTGAAGCTGGCACGGCTGCGCGATCAGCAGGAATATCTGCCGGGGGATGTGCTGTGGAAGGTGGATTCGGGGGCGATGCAGGTGGCGTTAGAAGTGCGCTCGCCGTTTCTGGACCATCGGGTGGTGCAGACGGCGAACGGGTTGCCCGAGGAGGCCCTGTTTGCGGGCGGGGCGGGCAAGCGGATCTTGCGGGAGACATTTGCTGCAGAGCTGCCGCCGGCGGTGCGCGGGCGCGGCAAGCAGGGCTTCGGCGTGCCGATCGGGGCGTGGTTTCGCACGACGCTCCGCGCGGAGGTGGAAACGCTGCTGCTGCAACCGGCATCACCGCTGAACCCCCCCACCGTGCGGCGGCTCTGGGCGGAGCACCAATCGGGGGCGCGCGACCACACACATCGGCTGTTCGCACTGGTGATGCTGGAGTTGTTCTGGCGGGAATTTTCGCCGCGGCTGGAGGGGTGAGTCGGCCTACACTTGGGAGCATCGCCGCTGGTCACCGACGCAGAATGATGATGGAGGAAAGCGATGGCCACGAAACCCAAGGCTGCAACAAAGGACCCGAAGAAAGCGTTGCGCGATCCCAAGGGGGGATTGACCGCCGCGGGTCGGAAACATTATTTGGAGAATGAGGGGGCACGATTGAAGCCGGGGGTGAAGGGACCGGCCGACACACCGGAGAAGATGCGGCGGAAGGGGTCGTTCCTGCGGCGACATTACGGGCACAAACCGTTTCCGCTGGTGGATGCCAAGGGGCGGCCGACCCGTTACGCGCTGCAGGCGCAGGCATGGGGCGAAGCGTTGCCCAGGACGGCGGAGGATGTGCGGCGGCTGGCGCGGCTGGGGACCGAGCTGCTCAAAGAGTATCGGCTGGCGAAGGAGCGGGAGGAGGCATAGCCCGACGGCCGAACGGCAGCGGCGTCAGGGTGATGGAAGGGTGAGGCCTGTGACCTTCCACGACCCGCCGGTGTAGGTGAGGCGTGCGTGCGTACTGACCGATCCCGTGCTGAAGGCGGTGGAACCGTCGACGTTGGCGTCGTTATTGGTGATGCTGATATTGGTGAAGGTGGTATCGACGAAGGTGCCGTGGGCGTTGATCGCGGCGGCCAAGTCGCGAAGCTCATCATCGGAGAGGCCCGCACTGTGGGATTTGGCGCCGGACATGTCGCCCGCGGCGAGGTCGTGGATGAAGTCATGAGTGGCCACGCGCGGGGCCTTGAGCGCGCCCCAGGCCGCCCACGCGCCGCCCCCGAAGAGGGTCCAGCCGCCGATCGAGAGAATGCCCAGCACGATGCCCACCACGGCCATCCAGCGGCCGCGTTTCATGGGATCGCCCGTGCGGACGAATCCGATGAGCCCCAGCAGAATCGCGAGCAGGCCGGTTACAAACGGGATGCACCCCAGCAGCCCGCAGATGAAACTGGCCACGGCGGATTTGCTGAGGCGTGTCGGCTGGACGGGGGCGCCGGCGGGATAAAGAGTCATGGCATTTCTCCATCGCGCCGACAGGGTCGGTTCACCAACTGCCTCTGGCGACGCAGGAGGAGTATACATGCATTGTGCCGGCGAGGGAGGCTGCTATGCGTCAACTTTTTCGAGGCGGGCATATTGCAGGATCAGCGTCTTGGCACCGGTGCCCTGGAAGCGCACGGTGGCCTTGGTGGTGGCGCCGGAAGGCTCGATGGATTCGATACGCCCGAGGCCGAACTGCGGGTGGCGGACAAGGGAGCCTTTGCGGAACTCGCCGGCGACCGCGTCAGCCTGGCGGCGCTGGCTGGCGGATTCGTGCTCGCGGCGGCTCTGCTGCGCCCGGCGACCGTAGGAGCCTTCATCCTGATAGCCCAGGCTGCCGGCGTCGCCATCGTCGGCGGTGAGGTCGATGTCCTCGAGACATTCGTCGGGGAGTTCCTGGAGGAACTGGCTGGCGATGGTGCGTTCGGTCTGGCCGCGGATCATGCGGTAGCGGGCGTTGGAGAGCACGAGCTGTTTCATGGCCCGGGTGATGCCGACGAAGGCGAGGCGGCGTTCCTCCTCCATTTCGTCGGGGTTGGCGGAGAAGCCCACCGCGCGGGCGTGCGGAATCAGGCCATCCTCCATGCCGACCATGGCCACGAACGGGAACTCCAGGCCCTTGGCGGCGTGCAGCGTCATAAGCGTGACGGCCCCGCCGGCGTCCTTGATTTTGTCGACGTCGGAGACGAGCGTGACCTGCTGAAGGTAATCGTCGAGCGTGCCTTCGGGATTCTGGTTGTCGAACTCGGCGGCGACGGAGATAAGCTCACTGACGTTGGCGAGCTTGGCGTTGCCGGTTTCAGCGGCGCCTTCGGAGGAGTCGCTTTTCAAAAGGTCGGCCTCGAGGCCTGATTCCTTGACGACACGGTCCATCAGGGCGCGGATGCCGCCGGGAATCAGGAAGGCAGGTTTGGATGTCGGAAGGGTGGCATCCGAAGGCTCCAGGGGATCGTCGGCCGGTGACTCTTCAGAGAGAAACGCGGGATCGAAGAGCGGGTCTTCGACGAGTGGATCGGTTGGACCTTCCTCGGGTGCTGGCGTGGTGGCGACGTTGCGGACGAGCGATTGCCACGCGCCGAACAGGGCGGCGAGCTTTTTGGCGGCGTTGACGGCGCGGGTGGTGAGGTCGGGGACCTGGTCGGCGACGGCGCAGGCTTCGAGCAGCGTCATGTGCTGTCGCGAAGCCCATGTGGCGATCTTCATGACGCTGGTGTCGCCCAGGCCGCGGGTGGGAACGTTGATGATGCGTTCCAGCGAGATGTTGTCGGCGGGGTTGGTGACGACGCGCAAATAGCATAGGACGTCCTTGATTTCCTTGCGCGCGTAGAACTCGGTGCCGCGGGCGATCTGGTAAGGGATGGCTTGTTTCATCAGGGCGTCTTCCAGCACGCGCGACAGCGAGTTCACGCGGTAGAAGATCGCCATCTTGTCCCACGCAAGGCCCGCCGCGTGCTGCTGCTTGAGGCGGCGGACGACCTCACCGGCTTCCTGGTGCTCGTCGTTGCAGCGCAGGATCTGGATGCGCGGGCCCGCTTCATTTTCCGTCCAGAGATCCTTCTTCTTGCGCTTGGTGTTGTTGGCGATCAAGGCGCTGGCGGCCTGCAGGATGACCTTCGTGCTGCGGTAGTTCTGTTCCAGGAGAACGACCTTCGCGTTGGGATAAAACTGCTCGAATTCGAGAATATTGTTCAGATTGGCCCCGCGCCAGCCATAAATGGACTGGTCGGGATCGCCCGTGGCGCAGATATTTTTGTGGCCCATTGCCAGCAGATGGGCCAGCATGAACTGGGCGTGGTTGGTGTCCTGATATTCGTCAATGAGGATGTACTGGAAGCGCTCTTGAAGCTGCGTGCGAATGTCGCTGTTGTCGCGCAGCAGAATGGCGACCTTGAGCAGCAGGTCATCGAAATCGACAGCCTTGTTCTCGGTACGAATCTGCTCGTAGCGGGCATAAGCCCGGGCGACGCTTTTCTCGAAAAAGCCTCCAGCGTTCTGCGCGAAGGCGGCGGGGGTCTGCAACTTATTCTTCGCATTGCTGATGGCGCTGGCCACGGCCGAGGGCTGAAAATTTTCCGGCGAGAGATTGACGTCTTTCAGCGCCTGCTTGACGGTTTTGGACTGATCGGAGGAATCGAAGATGGTAAAGGTTTTGGGCAGGCCCGCAGCGGCGGCGAACTCGCGCAGGAGCCGCGCGCACAGGGCATGGAACGTGGCAACCGTCACGCCCCCGCCCCACGGCCCCCAGGGCTTTCCCGCGCGCTGGCCGGTGTCTTTGAGGAGGTGGTTCACCCGTTCGCGCATTTCGCCGGCGGCCTTGTTGGTGAACGTGATGGCGAGGATGTTCCACGCGGGAATGCCACAGGCGACCATGTAGGCAATGCGCCGGGTAATGGTGCGCGTTTTTCCCGAGCCCGCTCCGGCAAGGACCAGAAGCGGGCCATCAATGGTCGTGGCGGCTTTTCGCTGCGGCGGGGTGAGGCCCTCGAGCGTGCTTTCGGCGGTGGGGGGAAGCGGCGGCATGGGCATTTCCGAGAGAGTGGAGCGAAACGACCGACTATACCACAGCCTCACGCCCAGACGAACGAACGGCGGCAGGAAACGGCGGGAATAGCGCGGAAGGTCGCAAAAAAACGGACAGGAAAACGGGCAGCACTTGAAAAATTCCGTCCAGCGGAGATAATGTGCGACTCTGGTACGCACCCGTAGCGCAATTGGATAGAGCATCTGACTACGGATCAGAAGGTTGCAGGTTCGACTCCTGCCGGGTGCATATGGCAGGATATCCGCCTCGGGAAACCGGGGCGGTTCCGTTTTTGCCATGCGGGCAGGGCCGCGGGTCGGAGGTCAATCCAGCGACTGGGCGACGGCGTCGCGGTGCAGGGTCTGGAAGCGGTCGGCAGTCATGTAAGCGGCGGCTTCGGGGCGGCCCAGGACGCTCAGGGTGAGCTTCGGGTCCACCAGCAGGGTGCTGCGCATGAATGCGTAAAAGGGGTCGGCGTCGCCCGCCTGGGCGAGGCAGGTGGCGCAGGCGAGGCGGGCGTCGCGATTGTAGGGGTCGCCTTCGAGGGCCCGCTGGTAGGCGACGGCGGCCCTGGCGGGTTGTTTCAGTTGGCGCAGCTTGTCGGCGTAATGCTGCCAATCGGCGGGACGAGCGTCCGGTGCCGCGGCGGCAGCTTGCAACTTTGCCAGCTCACCCGCGTCAGGACTTGCTCCCCTGCGGGAAAATCCCAGGAACAAACCTCCGGCGACGGATACGCTGAGAATAACGGCAATCGCCGGTAGCCGCGGTCGTTGCATCATATTTGTGTTCCCTTGCTTGCTTGAGCCGTATGCCTCGTATTCTATCCAGAATCCCCGCCCTCACCCAAACGCCCCGTACCCATCCTTTCTGGTTGCTGGTCGTGTGCCTGCTCCTGGCGCTGCTACAGATGTCCTGGGCGGGGTATCAACTGGGCATTGGCAACCAGGGCATCCAGATTCCCTTTCTGGAGGCGCTGCACAATCCGCAGCTTTTCGCGCGCGACCAGATGGTGGCCGACACGCTTCACGCCTACCCCAGTTACTTTTTCCTTTTGTGCGGAAGTCTGCTGACGGTGCTGCC
>CALCHA010000406.1 GCA_937901265.1 uncultured Phycisphaerales bacterium | reverse complement strand
GGGCAGGCCCTGGTGCTCGCCCGTGTGCTGATCAACAATGCGTGGCGTCATTATGCCTGGGGGGAAACCGGCGCGGCGCAGAAATATTTCACGCAGGCCAGAACGCTTCTGGAAAACAATGGCCAGATGAACTCGCTGGACATGGCGGAAGTGCTCAACGATCTGGGCCTGATCATGGACGACGGCAACGAGGCCGAACAAGCCGATGGCCGCCGCATGCTGTACAAGGCGTGGGAACTTCGCCGCAAGCTGGCCGGTGATGTCTCGCCCGAGTCGGAGGAATCGCTTTCGAACCTGGGCATGAACCTGCTGTTTCACAGCGGCGGCAGCGACTTCGCGCTCGCGGTGAACACGCTGACGAAAGCGGCGGAGGTGGCGGACAAATTGTGGGGCCCCGACCACCCGGAATCGGCGATGGCGCACGCCAACCTGGCGCTGGCGTACCAGATGCTGGACCAGTCGGACCAGGCCGAGGCCGAGATCAAAAAGTCGATGGCGGTCACGCAAAAATTCTTCGGCCCGGTGTCGCTCGATCGCGCCACCGAGTTGCAGGTCTACGGCACGATCCTGCAGGCGCAGGAAAAGTACAAGGACGCGGAGGCGGCGTTCAAGGAATCCGTGGCCATCAGTGAATCGGTGTATGGCCCGAACCACCCCTTCGTCGGTTCCGCGCTGACCTATCTGCAGGGCCTTTACGAAGCCATGCACGAGGATGCCAAGGCGCAGGAAGTGAAAGCTCGCGCCGACAAACTCCGCGGCACGGATCTGTGATCGCCCCGGCCGCGCGGGGGGCCGGCGGGGAGCGGGGACGGAAACGTGCTTGTTCGAGAGTCCAGACTTAAACACGAAGTGACGAAGGACCCACGAAGTTCACGAAGAGGTTTTCCAGGGCTTGGCCACGTTTCTCTGAAAGCGTTTCGTTGCTGGAGGGATTGCGAGCTTTGGTGTCAACGCCTTTGTGCCCTTCGTGGGTCCTTCGTGTGCTTCGTATTTAGGTCTGGACTCTCGAAGGAAAACGTTTCCGTTCCCGGACACGCACGTGTGGAATGTCGAGCCGTGGGCGGGCGGCATTTGGAAAAACGCGGGTCTCTGGCCCTTTGCGTGCGCGGTATTCTCTCGAAGCTGCGGTGTGCTCGTATGATGGGGTGATCCGCCGGGCGATCGGCGGGTGCCTGATCTTTCAGTGGGTGTGGATCCGTGACCTTGCCGCCGACCAGGGAGATCGACCTTTTCTGCCACCGTTGCGGCTACAACCTGCGCACGCTCGATGCCGGGGGGCGTTGTCCGGAGTGCAACACGCCGGTGGCTGAGGCTCGCGCCGTAGCGGAGCGGCTGGCGGAAATCGGTCATCCGCGGCGCGTGCGCCTGGCGGCGGGACTGCTCGCGGCCGCACCGCTTATTCCGGCGCTGCCCGCGCTGTCGCTGGCGCTGTTTCTGACCGACCTGCTGCCGACCAGTCGGACGAGCGGGGTGCTCTATCAAGTTCTGATGGCGGGGTGCTTCGTGTTCGCGGCCGCCGTCGTGATCGCGTCCAGCTGGCTGCTGGTGGTCGCCGGTCTCTCGCGTCGGCGGCTGCGGCTGGCCTGGCCCAGCGCCAATTTCGCGCTGCTGGCCGCGGCGGGCGTCGCGCTGTCGCTGGGGATGGCCAGCGAGATCGGGCCGTACATGTTTTCCGCGTACCACGACCTGCTCATGCTCCGCCGGGCGCTGCTGGTGGTGCTCTGCCTGCCGGCGGCGCATCTGGTGGGCGCGCTGCTGCCGATTGCCACCCATCTGGCGGGGCGGCTGCAGCGGCCGCGGGTGGGCAAGGCGGTGCGGCTGCTCTTTCCGGTGCTGCGTGTGTACCTCCTTCTCGCCGCATCCACGCTCGTGGTCATGGGACTCGCCGAGGCCGGCCAGCCGCCCATCTCCGGCATTGCCCTCTTCTTCGCCTTCGCCGCCGGTGGAGCACTCCTCGCGCTTGCCTGGTCGGTCTGCTGGCTCTCGCTGGCGCGCGCGTTTCCCCGGTGATTTCCCCGGCCCGCCGCTCAGCGCGTGGGCTTGCCCTTCCCGCTGACGTCCACGATCTGCATCGCATGGAACGTCACCGCGGCGCTGTTGGCCCCAATTCCGCAGAGCGAATCGTCGGCCACCTTCCAGAGGGCGTAACGGGCCATGTCTTTGTAGTCTGTTTTCCACTCGGTCACCGGGACGCCATCGAGCAGCGCCCGCAGGTGGTCGTTGCGCACTTCGACGGTGACGACATACTTGCGGCCATTGGTGATGACGACGGGCACGGCGGTGGGATTGTCCCTGGAGATTTTGTTGCCCACGCGTTCAAAGCGGGCCTCGCCCTTGACGTCCAGCGCGAAGCCGAAGCTTTTGCGGTGCGATGCCAGCAGAAAGGCCAGCGAGCCGTCGCCGGCGGTGCGGGTAAAGGCGATGGTGAGGTCATATTCTTCGGGGGGGACGTAGGGGAACTGCAGCACGGCATAGCGCTCGGCCGCAACGGTGACCCCGCCGCCGGGCACCGGATGCCAGGTGCCCGAGACCGTGTCGCGGGCGACGTCGAGCAGGGCCCCGAGATCGTGGGGAACGCCGGTGAGGCCTGCGGCGGCGGGGAGGAGCGCTGGGGCGGCGAGAGGCTGGCCGGTCACCGGAGCGGATGCCTGACCGGGAACGGCAAGGGCAGCGGTGGGCGGCTGCGCCTGGCCGAGGCGGGCGTCAATGCGCGTCAGCGTGAGGCCGCGGAGCGAGGCCTGGGCGCGGCGATACCACTCCTGCGCGTGGGCCACCATCGCCTTGTGGGCCAACCCGCTCTCCTGAGCGGCAAGGCTCCACCAGGCGTCGCCGATGGCGACCTGCTCGGAACCATCGGTCGGCGTGGCGAGTTCCTTGGCCGCCAGCGCGGCGAGTTCACGGTCCGACCCGCGGGCGAGATGGGGCAACCCGACGGTCCAGTCGCCTTTGTGCAGCCCGTAAAACGTGCCGACGACCAGGTGTGCGTCGGCGTCCGCGGGCGAAAGTTTGAGGCGTTCGAGCGACTTTTTGGCGCGATCATATTCGGCCGCGAGCGCCCGGTATTCGGCCACCCGCGGTTGCAGGCCGGCGACCACGGAGACGCGCTTGGACTTGTTGCCCGCTGCCTCCGCCACGGCGGTGAGCTGCGTCACCGCCGCGAAATCATCGATGGCGGCGGCCTCCGCGGCGACGAGCAGCGCGGCGTCGGCGACCTTCTCGGCGTTTTCGGCTGTGCAGGCGTTTCCCGTCGCGATCAGGGCCTGCGTCTTGAGCGGCACCGGGTTGACCTCGTAGCTCGCCGCCAGCGCCGTGACCGCGGCCAGCGCGGTGTCGCCGTCGCCCGCCTGGCTGGCCAGATCCGCCGCCTGGGTAAAGAGCACGTAGCGGCCGGTGGGATCGTCGGTGGTGGCGGCTCCCTGGCTGAGGAGCGTGCGTGCGAGCGCGTCCCTGGCGGGTGCGGTGGTGCGGGCGTATTCGGTTTTGAAAAGCGTGTGGATGAGTTGCAGCGACTGCGCCTGGGCGACCGTCGAAGGCACCGGCAGACGTGCCGCCGGCGCGCCAGGCCGCGTCGCCTGCGCCAGGCAGACCGCCCACAAGGCCCCCGCTCCCAACACCCGTCTGTAACGCCGCATGCAGCCTCCAACTCGCGGGACATCGTAAGGGCGGAGGCGTCGGTTTGTGAATGGAAATCTGCGTGAAACGACGGCAAAAATGAAAAAAGCGGAAATTTGGTTTTTCGTCACGTCGCCCAGAATGCCTGTTTTCTCCAGCTTGCAGCCATTATCGGGCTTGCTCGGGCGTCCGACGCCGCCGCGCGCGCATGCCAAGTGTGGCCATTACCGCTACGATGCCCTCCCGCGCCTTTTCCTCGAACCCAAAGGAGTTGCCGTGCCTCTCGAGAACTTTGCCGATCGTCTGCTCGCCGCCATCGATACCCGCAACACGCCGCTGGTGGTCGGCCTCGACCCGGTGTACGACCGGCTTCCCCGCGCCATCAGCGGGCACCGGGAGCTCAACGACGGCGACGATCTCGAAGCCGCCGTCGACGCCCTGCTCGAATTTTCCACCCGCGTGCTCAAAATCGTCGCCCCGCTCGTCCCGGCGGTGAAGATCAATTCCGCGTTCTTCGAGCCCTACTTCAGCTACGGCGTCGAAGCGTTTCAGGCGCTGGTGCAGGAAGCTACCGCGCACGGGCTGCTGGTGATCAACGACGCCAAGCGTGCCGACATCGGCAACACTTCCGAGCGTTACGCCGCCGCCACCTTGATCGAGCCCCCCTTTGATTCGCTTTCCGAGCATGCCGCCCCCGACGCGGTCACCGTCGCCCCCTACATGGGTTCCGATTCCGTCGGCCCCTTCATCAGCGCGGCGCAGGCCCACGGCAAGGGGGTGTTCGTGCTCGTGCGCACGTCCAATCCCGGTGCGGCGGAAATCCAGGATGTTCTGCTGCAGGATGGCACGCCGCTCTATCAGCATGTCGGCAAGCTCGTCGAAAAATGGGGGGCACCGCTGATCGGGGAGCGCGGTTATTCTTCGGTCGGGGCGGTCGTGGGGGCCACCAACCCCGAGCAGCTCGCCACCCTGCGCGGGTTGCTGCCGCAGACCTTGTTCCTCGTGCCCGGCTACGGTGCGCAGGGAGCCTCCGCGGGCGACGTGGCCAAGGCCTTCAACGCCGATGGCCGCGGGGCGATCATCAACTCCTCGCGGGCGATTCTGCAGGCACACCTCAACCCGCGGTACGCCAATTTGCCGTGGGAAAAAGCTGTGGAGGCGGCAACGCGGGCGGCCATCACGGAGATCCGCAGCGCGCTGCACGCGGCGCGGGGATGAGCGGTCGGGAGCGCGCATCGCGCTTCTCAGGGATTGGCCTTCAGGGGCGTGATCGATGGACGCGCCGGCGGCAGCAACCACCGGAGGACCCCCACCCACGCAAGGGTTGCCCCGAATCCGCCGAGGATGTCGGTGAGCCAGTGCACCCCCATGTAGAGCAGGGCAAAGCCGACCAGCAGCGTGAGCGCCGCGACGGCGATGCCGGCCAGCCAGCGGGTCCGCGGCGGGGCGGGCAGGTGGTGCATGAACACCAGGGCGATCAGCCCCGCCATCACGCCGGCGCCCATGGTGTGCCCGCTGGGAAAGCTGTAGCCCGAGCCCGGGTCGAAGACGTAAAAGGTCCAATCCTCGGGCCGGGGGATTTTCCACAGTTGCTTGAGCGTCTGGTTGATCACCGCGGAACCCGCCAGGCCCAGGGCGATGATGGCGGCGGAGCGCCAGCCGCGGCGCCCGATCTTGCGCCAGAGCCATGCCAGCAGGAGGGCCGTCTCCAGGGCGATGCAGCGCAGGTCGCCCAGGTAGGAGAGCCCGGAAAAAAGCCAGACCCCGGCGGGTGTGTTGTGCTCGTGCATCTGATGGATAAGGGGTTGGTCGAGCCGCGCCAGGGCTCCGGCGTAGTGGAGGTCCGCGGCGACAGCGCTGAACAGGCCGACGCCGGCGACGATCATCACCAGGGGCACCGCCCGATTCCCCGCCCGCGCAGTTTTCCGGGACACGTCGCTCACAGGCTGATGGTCGTCCCGAGAACCTTCAAAAACGCCGCCAGCCACGCCGGATGCCCGGGCCAGGCCACCGCGGTCACCAGGTTCCCATCCACATGGGCGTCGGTCACGCCGATTTCCCGGTAGTCGCCCCCGGCAGCGGTGACCTCGGGTCCGCAGGCGTAATACGCGGCGCAGCTCCGCCCGGGGAGCACGCCCGCCGCCGCGAGAATCTGCAGGCCGTGGCAGATCGCCGCGAGGGGCTTTTTGGCATCGGAAAAATGGCGGACAATGTCGAGGACCTGCTTGTCGAGCCGCAGGTATTCCGGGGCCCGCCCGCCCGGCAGGACGAGCGCGTCATAGGCGCCTGGCAGCACGTCGGCGAAGGAAAAGTTGAGCGCGAAGTTATGGCCGGGCTTTTCGGAGTAGGTCTGATCGCCCTCAAAATCATGGATCGCGGTGCGCACTTTCTCGCCGGCCTTCTTGTTGGGGCAGACGGCATGCACGGCATGCCCGACCATCAGCAGGGCCTGAAAGGGAACCATGACTTCGTAATCTTCGACGAAGTCTCCGACGATCATGAGAATGCGTTTGGCGGCCATGGCGGTCTCCGGATGCAAGGCGGCGGGGATTGTACCGCGCCGCGGGCAGGGGCGGGACCGCGCAGTAAGAAGCTTCAGAGGGCCAGCGGTGCCGCACCAGATTCCGCCACCAGTTCGAGCAGGCGGTCGGGGGCGAAGGGTTTGTGCAGGAAGTGGACGTCGGGGCCGTAGCGGTCCATGCCGGCGAGGCCCGGGCGACCGGAGACAAAGATGATGCGGGTCTCGGGGCTCATCTCTTTGAGGTAGAGCGCCCACTCGTCGCCGCGCAGGCCGGGCAGCTCGATATCGACGATGGCGACGGCGGGCTCTTCATCGATGCACAAGGCTTGTGCTTCCAACGCGTTGCGCGCCACCAACACGTCGTACCCTTCGCTCTTGAGCAAATTCGCCAGACTGCGGCGGGTGACGTCCTGATCTTCCAACAACAAAATCTGCCGTGCCATGGGGGAGTCTCCAATTTCGTATCCAGCGGCACCCTACGCAAACGGTGTACACGGCGAAATTTTTTCCGGAAACGGTATGGTCGCGGTCCATCGTGACGCCCCTCATCACCGAAGTGACGCTCTATGCGACGGGTTGTCTGTCTGGCCCGCAGAGTTGTCGTGGTGGCGCAAGGCTGCGGGTGCGTCGCGGACGCGCATCGTCGGCGGCCCGCCCGCGGGGGGCGATCAGATGCGTTGGAACAGGCGATCGAGAATTTTCTTCTCCATGTCCACATCGTGGCCGATCGGCACCCAACGTGGGACATCTCCCGCCGCGGCGACGTAGTCTGACCGCAGGGCCAGCTGGTTCCGTCCGAAGCCGGAGCCTTCGACAAAGATGGGCCCGCCGATTTCGCCGGTGGGGTTGGATTGCCGATCGACCAGCACCTGCACCGAGACTTCGTAAAAGTCCGGCTTGCCGGGCACGGCCTCGATGCGCAGGCGCACGGTGCGGCGCTGGTCGTTGAGCGTGTTCTCCATGGCGTCTTTGAGGTTCACCTGCTGGCGCTTCCAGGGCTCGACGATCTGGGCACTGGGCAACGACCGGGTGATCATCACGCCGTCGCGGTAGTCCTGCCGATCCAGCTCGAAGCCCATGTGGCGCAGCAGTTCCTGCGACTGCTTCCAGACGTTGTCGTAGCTGGCCTTGTAGATGAAGCGGGCGGTCTGGTTGGGGTCGATGTCGCGGGTGACGATCTGGCCGGCGGGCTGGGTGGCGGGTTCGGTGGTGGAGGAAGCGTCCGCGATCTGCGTCGCGGCCGGGGCGGTTGCCGCAGCGCTCCCCTCAAGGGCCGCCATGGTGGCGGGTGCCGTTGCCGCCGGGCGCGTCGCGGCCAGCGGATGGAGGGTGCCATCCCCCGCCTGCCACACCTGCACATGCTCTATGGGCCGCAGGGGGCGAATGCTGGAGGTGCAGCCGGCGACGGCGGCCACGAGGAGGAGGGATGTGACGAGGGAGGAGATCTTCATGCCGGGCATCATAACGCGGCCCCGGCGAACGGGCACGCCGCCCCCTCACTTCCCGCCGGCTTCCACGGTGCGGGCGGGGGCATAGTCACGGATCGTGGTGTCGGTGGTGTAGACTTCGACGCGGCGATTGACGCGCATGCCGACCACGTCGTAGACGCCGGTGAGGACCGGTTCAAACGTGCCGCAGGCCATCGGACGCAGCACCCGCCGGTCGATGCCGCGCTTCACCAGTTCGTCGGCGACGGCCAGGGCGCGGCGATAGGAGAGGTCCATGGCGTTGGGGTCGTCGGGATGCAGGGCCCCCTCATCAATCGAGGCGTGCCCCTTGATGAACAGCACGTTGTTGAGGCCGGTCACCTTGGAGACGATGACATCGATCGCCGCGAGGGATTCGGCATTGATCTCCGTGCTGCCGGAGTCGAAGGTGATTTTCACTCCCGCCGCCACCACTTTGCCGGGCTGGATGGTCTCAACGTCCGGATGGCTGCCATCCTGACCCTGCTTTTCGTTGGGGGACTGGCCCATGCCGTTGTTTTCGCTGTGGGTGGGCAGACCGAGCCGGT
>CALCHA010000405.1 GCA_937901265.1 uncultured Phycisphaerales bacterium | reverse complement strand
ATGCCGACGACTTCAACATGTCCGCCAATGGCTACGAGTTCTGGACCAAAGCCGCCGCCGACGGCCACTTTCAGATTTCCAAAATCCGCCCCGGCACCTACAAGCTCTTTGTCTCCGGGGCCAACCAGTTTGACGATTTCACCAAGCCCGACGTCACCGTCGCCGCCGACAAGACCACTGACCTGGGCACGCTCAACTGGATCGCCAAGGACCATGGCAAGACGCTTTGGCAAATCGGCACGCCCGACCGCTCCGACGCCGAGCTGGCCTTCGGCAACGACACCCACCACTACATCAACGACCTCCTCTACCTCCAGCATTTCCCCGACGACGTCACCTACACCGTCGGCAAATCCAACGCCGCCACCGACTTCAACTTCTCGCAGTGGGGCTGGTACAACAAGCGCCCCTACTGGTCCATCCTCTTCAACGGCCCGGCAACTCCACCGAAATCCGCCACCCTCACCCTCGCCTTCGTCGCCTTCGATTATCCGCGGGGCCTGAAGGTCTCGCTCAACGGCAAAGACCTCGACACGATCAAGCTGAAAAAATCGGGCATGGCGGCGTATCGCGCCGGCGGGGCGGATTCGCTGCGGCAGATTGCGACGATCAACATCCCGCCGGACCTGCTTCATCCCACCGGCAACGACCTGCGTCTCGAACCCCTCGGCTCGGTCCAATACACCCCGACCACCAACATCCTGCCCAACGCCCTGGGCGCCGTGATGTACGACGCGCTACGGATGGAGATCGAACCGTGAAGTCCGGCGCCCTGCCGCGCGTCACCGCACCGCAAAGGCTGTCGCCGATGGATGCCACCGATGAATCGGCCGCTGTGATTGAGTCTAAAAAAGGATTTCGAACCCTGCTTGCTGAAACTGGTGGTCGTGCGTGAGGGCTTGGACGATGCGCTTCTGTTTCATCGTGACGAACGACGTGCAGTCGGTGAGAGACCAGTGTTTGTCGGGGCGTTAGGTGTAGAGTTGGACAGACTGCCGCCACAGGCGGGGACTGCCTTCGACGACAGTGACAAAAGGATCGGTCTGGAGGCGGTTAATCCACGCCGCGGCGCTGGTACGGGCATCGCTCGCAGAGAACGCATCAAGAAATTCCGTGAGGATATAGTGGGTCGTCACGATGGGCCGGCGGTTGGCGCGGGCGAATGCAAGCACTCGCGCGTGGTGATGGTCATCGCGGTTGAGCAGTGCGATGTAAAAGAACGTGTCGGCGAAAAGCGGACTCATTGACGCTTGCGTGTGCCGTGGAGGTAATGGTCATGCTGTTCGGCGAGATCGGCCGGAAGCCCCGTCGCGGCGCCGATCAGATCGGCGTAGCGTGCCGAAAAATCGCTGGCCGGTGCTTGCGCACGCGGCGACTTCGCGCGTTTCCGTTGGCCGGAAGTCTTGGCCTTGGGCGTGAATCGATCGTGCGTCCTGGATTTCATCGGTCATCCTGCGCCTGTGTTGAACATCTGCATAGCTTAACGTTGTGCCATCACTATGGGAACGGATGGACCTGAAACCCTCTCGCCCGCGCATCCGTCTCCGCGCCTTTTTCCCGAACGAATATCCTTCCCTCAGCGCCTCGGCTCCCGCATGATGATCCCCTCGGGCCGCCTTGTCCGAGGCCCCGGCGGTTGCGCTGATGCACCTTCAGAAAGGCCCTCCATGAAATCCACCCCGCCGCTCCTCCTCTCACCCCTCCTCCTCGCCGCCTGCACGAATGCCCATCCCTTGTCCCCCTCCCCCACCACCCGCCCCATGCGCGCCACCGCCGCCACCCTCCCCGCGCCCACGCCCGACCTTGTTCTCAACCTCTGGCCCGCCATCCCGCCCGGCAGCGCCCCCGCCGCCACGCAGCCTGAATCGTGGAACGGCCCCTCCCTCAGCAACGTCTACACCCCCACTCTCTCCCTT
This sequence comes from uncultured Phycisphaerales bacterium, assembly GCA_937901265.1. Classification (GTDB taxonomy): domain Bacteria; phylum Planctomycetota; class Phycisphaerae; order WQYP01; family WQYP01; genus CALCHA01. The sequence continues at coordinate 1,022 of CALCHA010000405.1, read as the reverse complement.
TTCCGCCCCGCCAAGAACGACGCCCATGCCGCCGTCCTCGTCTGTCCCGGCGGCGGCTTCACGCTGCTCTCCATGTACCACGAAGGTTACGATGTCTGCCGCTGGCTCAACTCGCTGGGCATCACCGCCATCCTCGTGAAGTACCGCGTCCCGCCGCCCGCCGGCATGGCCCGCAACCTCGCCGGCCTGCAGGATGCCCAGCGCGCCATGGTCCTCACCCGCGCCCATGCCGACGAATGGCACATCGATCCCCACAAGATCGCCATGCTCGGCTTCTCCGCCGGCGGCCAGATGCTCGCCGACCTCGAAACTTCCTTCGACACGCGCAGCTACCCGCGCGTCGACTCAGCCGACGATCTCTCCTCACGCCCCGACCTTGCCATCGCCATCTATCCCGGCGGCATCTTCAACATAAACGCTCAAGCCCCCGGCCTCACGCCCGACGTCCATCCCTCGCGCAGCACGCCCCCCACCTTCATCGCCATCGCCACCGACGATCGCAACGGCTCCGAGAATGGAGTCTATTTCTACCTCGCTCTCAAAAACGCCGGCGTCAACGCCGAGCTCCACGTCTACGCCGAGGGCGGCCACGGCTTTGGCATCCGCCCCGGCACCGCGCCGCACACCACCTGGCCGGCGCGCGTCGAGGACTGGCTGCGCTATCAGAAGATGGTGCCTTGATAGCGGTGGGCGTTCGGCGTTGCGCGTGCAGCGGGGAATCGGCTCCTTTTCTGTAGGCCGCGCCTCCGTTACGTCCGATAAGCATCCTTGGGAATGCGGCCCTGCTTGCCGTTGCCGGCCCCACCGCTTGTATGGTATCGTTGTCGACATTCCACGGATGGTAGAGCGCCCCGGGCAAACGGTATCCTTTGTAGTCGCCCGCACGCCACCCGCCCGACACGGAGGTTCCCCACCTGTGAAACTCGCTCGCCTCGAACTCTCCGGCTTCAAATCCTTTGCCGACTACACCGAATTCCTCTTCGATGACGGTATCACCTCCATCGTCGGCCCGAATGGCTGCG
>CALCHA010000404.1 GCA_937901265.1 uncultured Phycisphaerales bacterium | reverse complement strand
CTGCATAGGACCAAGCCGAGCTGAACGGGCAGATCGCCGCGCGGATCGAGATGAAAATTCACGCCCTGCGCTTGCGCGACTTCAACGGTGCCCTTTATGTCAATTTTCACGCGGAATTCCCGCCGGAAATGACCCTTGCGGAGGCGCATCGGCAGGTCACGCTGCTGGAAGATCAGGTCTGCCAGCAGTTACCCGGCGTGGCCGAGATCGAGAGCCACCTCGAGCCGCAAAAGCCCACCTGAGAGTCTTCAACCCGCTTCAGGAGAGGGATCCACGGAGCGCATGTGCGGGAGAGGCCTGGTGGAACCCTTATCGAATCCCGGCGGAGCGAGCGGGTCAAGCGGGATCGCGCCGGGGCGGGTGGTTGCCGAAGTGGGCGTGGGAGCGGGAGTGGTTGGGGCCGCGGTCGGGGCCGCTGGAGCCGGAGGGACAGTCGTGGGCGTCATGCCGCCGCCATAAGTCACCCCTGCGCCACCCCCAAACCCGCCGCCTGTGGGCCCCGGAAAATGGGTCGAAGCGCCGGCGGGCGAAGCAGGCGGTGCCACCAGCGCGGCGTTGTTGACCTGCGTTCCCGTGCCGGCGGCCGGCGCGCCCGTCGTGCCCGCAGCCGGGCGAATGGTCAGGGGGACCGGCGCCGGCGGATCGTTGACCTCCTGCAATTCCATGATGCGTTGCACGCCGGTAAAGGGAGCCGTGGGAATGGCCGCCTCGGCAGTCTGCAGGCGTTGCGCCTCGGCAAACATCGGCTGGAGTTCGAGCGTCGCCTGATCCACCTGCTGCTGCAGATCTGCCTGCCTGCGCGCCAGTGCATCAAACGTAGACGCCGTCAGACTGTACGGATTCACCACGCCCGGGCCTGAGTAGGGCGAACCCGGCTCAATGTAGACGCTGCTGGCGAGGGTGTTGCGCGCATTGTTGTAGTCGGCGGTCGCCGTGGCGAGTTGCTGGTTGAGAAGGTCGAGCCGGCGCCGCGCCAGCGAATAGACCGCATCCAGCTGCGCCTTTGCCAACGCGATCTGCTGGGCGCCCGTTCCATACTTCTCCTTCTCCTCTTTCGTGACCCACGTGTTGCCCAGCCGGTAGAGGCCCTTCCTGGCCATGACCGTTTCCATCACCGCTTCCGCCTGCGCGTACTGGCGGGCCAGATTGCGGTAGGCATCAATGTCCTTCGAGCCGGTGTACGAGCCCATCGCGTCCGCAGCGTTGTCGAGGACCAGCCGATTGTCCGGTTTCGCCTCGATGGCCTTGGTGTAGTCAATCAATGCTTCGGCCTGCGCCTTCTGCTGAAACGCGATGACCCCCAGGTTGTTCCACGCCAGCCCCCCACCGGGATCGGCCGCGGCCAGCTGCGTGAAAAACTGCTTCGCCCGCGGCAGCTCATTGAGGTGAAACGAGGCCAGACCGGCGATCGCCAGTGTCACGGGATTCGAGGGATCGGCGACGATGCTCTGCACCGCCAGCTCCCGTGCGTCGGCCAGTTTGCCGGCGCTGTATTTCTCCAACGCCCCCGCCGCTTCGGTCTTCCACGCCTGCTCCTGGTCCTGAATCATGTCTTTGGTGAGCCACTTGCCCCGGTATTTGACCGCGTTCTGGCCGACCAGCGACTGGTAGTAGTCCAGTTGTCGTTGCGCGGCAGTGGCCTGAGGCTGGTCCGGGAACTTGGCCAGGAACGCTTTGTAAAGGTCGATGACGGCGTCCAGCGTCCCCGTCTTCTCGACAAGGGGACCCATCCGCGTCCATTCCGCGGCAGCCAGCTTCTCCGGCGAAAGGACACTCTGCAGGGTGACCTTGGCGATGGCGTTGCCGGCCACCGTCGTCGCCTTGCCGTCGGCACCGGTGATGATCACCCTTTCGCCGTCGCGCCGCATCGTGCCATCAAAGGTACGACCATCTTTGAGTTCGATCAGATCCCCGCGCACCGCCACGCTTCCCATGCTGGCAAGCACTGCGGCGGCAATCACCCATCGTGTCGTGCTGGACATCATGCACCTCCGTCGGGGCCTCGGTGCCCCGAATCATTATACCCGTAGCCGCACCGCTCACGTTCCTTGACTATTGAGAAGACCCGCGCCAGCCCGAATGGTTGGCGATGGCCCTCCCCTGATTCTTGCCGCGGGCTGGCCAAAAATCATGGCCACACCCCAGGAGGTACAATCAATGAAATAAAATACGGGCATGACGACGCGTTTTTGTTTACCCTTACGCTCGCCGTTCGCAGCGTCACCATGGCGCAGGCGACGTCGGTGTCACTGAAGGCCGTCAAATGCGTGGAGAGATTATGGAACGGCAAATATACGCTGCGGGAATGTTGCTGGTGGCATTCATGGCCCTGGGAGCCGCCCCGGCGACACGGGCGGTCCCGGCCGATGGCACGATCACCTCAGGGTGGGTGGAGCTCAAGCAGGGAGAGGCGGAGGGAACCATCCAGATGGATGCGAAGCACGCAACCAACCCCGATCCGCACCTGTTGAAATTGAGCGTGACCAGGTACGCCGGCCCAGGCAAAGGACGTTTCGGCGCGAGGAACACGCTGGCCATCCCGGTGCAGGAGGGGGCATCCTACGAGGTGACGTTCAAGGGCGTGAGCGAGGGGATCGGCGTGGGGCTGGTGTTTTCTCTGGAGACCGACGATGGCAAGGTCCTGGCGCGGACCACGTTGCCCGAGATCGGGCGCGGCGGGGGACGCGGGCGGGGACGCGGCGCGTCCGCCTCGCCCGCAGGGCCGACCTGGCAACCCTACCTGGTGAGCCTGCATGCGCGGGCGAGCGGAACGGGGCATCTGGTGGTGACGCCCATTGAAACCGTGCCGGTGTGGCTGGAAAATGTGCGGATCGAGAAAAAATAGGGTGGCGCAGTCGCTGGATGCCCTTAACCCGGTCGTGGGCGAACGCGGCCGCAAACTGATGGAATGTGAGGATTGCCGATGAATGACCTGATGCGGATGGGGCTGGTGATGGGGGTGATGGCGGCAGCGGTCGTGGGCCTCGACCAGATCGGGCGCGGCGGACCCCCGGTGCCCCCGGGCCGCGGCAATGCCAACGCGCCCAGCGAGGCCTCCCGCGAGATTTCGCGGAAAATGGGGATGCGGAATATCAACGTCCATGACCCGTCGACCATTGTAAAAAGCGGCGACGAGTATTACCTCTATGCCACCGGCATGCCCATGTTTCACTCCAAGGATCTCTTCACCTGGGAGCGCGGGCCGAGCCCCGTCACGGGGCCGCTGTCATGGACGGCAGAGGCGATCGGGCCACGCGGACGAAATGCCGGCGCGGGCTCCTATTGGGCGCCGGATGTCATCCAGGTACACAACAAGTGGTTCCTCTTTTTGAGCATCTCCGGATTCGGCGTCAACACGTCGGGCATCGGCGTCATGACCAACACCACCTTGAACCCCAATGACCCCGCTTACAAATGGCAGGATGGCGGCCTCGTCGTGAAGTCGGTCACCGCCGACGACTACAATGCCATCGATCCCGCGGCCTTCCTCGACGATGATGGAAAACTCTGGATGGCCTTCGGCTCCTTCTGGAGCGGCATCAAGCTCATCGAGCTCAACCCGGAGACCGGGCGGCGAATTGCTCCCGATTCCCCGATGTATTCGCTGGCCCACTGGGACTCCATCGAAGGCTGCTACATCTACAAACATGACGGAAAATATTACCTCTTCGTAAGCATGGGCATGTGCTGTCGCGGCGCGGGGAGCACCTACCACATGCGCGTCGGCCGGTCAGACAAGGTCACCGGCCCCTACCTCGACAAAGAGGGGAAAGACATGCTCCTGGGCGGCGGCACCCTGTTCATGGAGAGCCACATCGGGCCCCTGATCGGGCCCGGTCACGCGGGAATCGTGAAAAAGGATGGCAAGGAGTATCTCAGCTTCCACGTCGAATCGAACACCGCCGGCGGAACCCTGGGCGTGCGGCCCATCAGCTGGGACAAAGAGGGCTGGCCCGTCGCGGAGGATGCGGACTGACGGCCCCGATCAGCAACGCGCCCCCGAAATGCCGGCATCCGGCATGAATCGCATCGCAGAGTGCTGGAAGCCTTGGAAGGTGTCTGGTACAATCGCCGATTCGCCCCGCTGGAGCTCGGCCCAGCCGGCACCATCCCGACTTAAAATCCACGGAGTCAGACATGCATTACCCCCACAAAGTGTCCAACCGCAAGCGCGTCCGCAAGATCGGTTTCCGCGCCCGTATGAAAACCAAGAAGGGGCGTCAGATGCTGAATCGCAAGCGTCGCGCCGGCCGCAAGGTCAGCGTCGTCTGATCGCCGCGTGCTTCACCGAAATCCGGCCCCGCCGCGGATGATCCCCGTGCGCGGGCCGTTTCCATTTTTGCCGTCGTTGAGCCGGGCTGCCGCTTCGTCACAAGCGACTCCTCCTGACATCTTTTTGCCGGACGCTCCATGCCTGCCCTTGCGATGCTCGGTTTGTTTGTCGATCTGCTGCCGCCGGAGTATCAGCGGTGGTGGAGCGCCGGTGCGGCGGGCGTGGGGCTGCTCGGGCTGCTCTTGTGGGCGGTGGGGATCAAAACCGGACGCGTCATCAGCGCTTTGGTGATGGGGGCCATCGGTGCGGGGGCGGGCGCCTGGGTGGCGCTGGCCGCTACCGATTTTTCGCCCTACACCGGGGCCCTCGCCGGGCTGGCGGTGGGAATTCTCCTCGGAGCACTGGCCTACCGGTTGATCCTGCCGCTGACGCTCGCCCTGGCGTTCTCGGGCCTCTACCTGGGGTGGCAGGCACCCATGGGCCCCTCGGCGACGACCCAGGCTCAGCCCGCGCCGACTTTTCCGGCCAGCGCCCTGGAAATCAATCTCCATTCGACAACCCAGCCGCTCGCGACACCCGCCAGTCG
>CALCHA010000403.1 GCA_937901265.1 uncultured Phycisphaerales bacterium | reverse complement strand
CCATAATACCCCCTCCCAAGGAAACTCTTCGCCACCACATTCTTCCCCGCCAACTCGCGAATCGCCTCCAACGCTCCCGCTTCCCCCAGCGCCTCGGGCAACTGCAATTTCCCTGGAAGGCGAATCCCCGCCGGCACCGTCTGCTCGATCAGCTCCTCCAGCGACCCCGCGCCAATCGTACGCAGCATCTCGGCCGTCTGCCCCTCATCCGGCCCGATATGCCGCCGCGGAAAACTATCCAACGCACCAACAACCGCTTGGTTGACCATGAGATCCCATTCCAAAGTTGTGCCAGCGGGCTCGACCGCCTCGTTATTTCACCAATGAATGCTCGCGCCGCGCATCGCTCAGCCGACCAGCGGCACCGCCGCGCCGCGCTGATAGCCGCTGCGCGTGTGCCCTTCCGCGTCCACGCTGCTCTTCAAATTGCACGCATGGGCCTCCGCCCCGAGCCCGAAGTCGCTTTCCACCAGTCCCTGTACCTCCGCCATCTCCGCGGCGCTGAGCAGTCCGCCATCACACGCCCCTGCAAACTCCCGCAGCTCCGCCTCGTTCATGATGTTCGGCTGCACGCTGGTCACGGTGGGCCAGGTCAGCAGCCAGCGCAGGGCCAACTGCCCCATCGTGCCGCCGTGTGCCTTCTGAATGTGCCGCAGTTGTTCCACCTTCTGCAGCCCAAAAACCAGCCAGTTGCGATCGCGGAATTTCCGGTGATCGTCGAACTGTTCATCCGGCGAATACATGTCCTGCAGAATCCCCGACGAGTGCGGCACCCGCGCGATGATCCCCGCCGCCCCCGTCTCCGCCGCAACCTCTGCGAACTCCCGCCCGGGGTGCTGCTCCAGCATATTAAATACCGTCTGCACCGTCTTGCATTCCGGCCACTGCCGCAGTGCCGCCACCCCCTCCTCCCGCCAGCCGATCGCCGGCCCCAGCGCAATGCCCCAGTGCCGCACCTTCCCGGCTGTCACCAGCTTTTCCATCGCCGCCACGAATTCCGCCCCGGCCGCCCCGACCATCTGCGGCAGCTTCATATTGTGCGCCTGGTACAGCTCCACATGGTCCGTCTGCAGCCGCGCCAGCGATTGCTCCAGCGCGAACGTGATAAACTTTTCCGAGAAGTCCTGCTTCCGCTCTTTGTGCGAACCCGCCGCCCCCGGATCGTTGTAAAAGTCATAGCCGAACTTGGTGGACAACACGATCTTGTCCCGCCCGGCGTACTTCAGGGTGTCGACCATCAGCCGCTCGGCATGGCCGTTGGAATAAGCGTCGCCGGTGTCAAAGAAATTCACGCCCAGGTCATAGGCGAGGTTCTGCAGACGAACGCCCTCCGGCGCATCCGCCGGGGTCTTGCCCCACATGTGCGAGCCAAACATGAAATTGCCGAAGGACAGCTCCGACACCGAAAGGGTCGTTCCCGGAAGGTTGCGATACTGCATGAAAGTGGCCTCAGAAAGCACAATGGAGAACTCCCTATACTAACGCATACCCCGCCCGATACACTACTGCCGATGAACACAAACGCCGCCAGCAAAAACGCCGTCATCCTCCTCTCCGGCGGCCTCGATTCCGCCACCACCCTCGGCATCGCGCACGCCGCGGGCTACATCTGCCACGCCCTCTCCTTCGACTACGGCCAGCGCCATCAGCGAGAAATCGCCGCCGCCGCCGCTCTCGCCCGTCATTATCACCTCGCCCGACACGTCACCATGACCATCGACCTCCGCGCCTTCGGCGGCTCCGCCCTCACCGCCGACATCCCCGTCCCCAAAGACCACCTCGGCCACGCCGCCCCCACCGAATCGCAAATCCCCATCACCTACGTCCCCGCACGCAACACCGTCTTCCTCGCCTTCGCCCTCGCCTTCGCTGAAACCGTCGCCGCCTTCGACATTTTCCTCGGCGTCAACGCCGTCGATTACTCCGGCTATCCCGATTGCCGCCCCGAGTTCGTCCACGCCTTCGAACGCGTCGCCAACCTCGGCACGCGCGCCGGTGTCGAAGCTGCCGCCGCCGGTGGGGCGGAGGCCTTCCGCATTCACGCCCCGCTCGTCAATCTCTCCAAGGCCGACATCATCCGACAGGGTCTCGCGCTCGGCGTTCCCTACCACCTCACCCATTCCTGCTATGACCCCACGGCAGACGGCCTCTCCTGCGGCCACTGCGATTCCTGCCTCCTCCGCCTCGCGGGATTTCGGGACGCCGGCACCGCAGATCCCATCCCCTACGCCCCATAAGTCGTCGCGCAGCAATACTGGTTAACTGCCTGTCCCCTCCTGCCGATGCTCCTGACAATGCCACATCAGGGAGCACGTATGATCGATCTTGTTCCGCACCACACCTCCGTCGTCCCGCGATTGTCCGATGTCGTTGCCGCACTCTCTTACGCCCTCGATATCACCGAGGGGCAACCCGAAGGCCATGCCGCACGCACCTGCATGATCGGCATGCGCATCTCCCGCGAACTTTACCTCACCCCCAAACAACGCAACGCCCTTTTCTATGGCCTCCTCCTCAAAGACCTCGGCTGCTCCAGCAACGCCGCCAAAGTCTGCTACCTCTTCGCCGCCGACGACCGACACCTCAAGGCCGAACTCAAAACCGCCCAGTGGACCGGCCTGTGGGGACGCCTCGGCTACCTTGCAAAAAATGTCGCCCCCCAAGCTGGCCTCTTCGCCCGTCTGGGGCGGCTTTGTCACGTCGCCAGAAACGGGGAAAAAGCGGCGAAAGAGCTCGTCGAACTCCGCTGCGACCGTGGCGCCGCCATCGCCCTCATGATCGGCATGCCCACCGACACCGCGACGGCCATTCGCTCGCTCGATGAGCATTGGAACGGCGGCGGCCACCCCCAGGGCCTCGCCGGCGAAAACATCCCCATCCTTGCCCGCATCGCCTGCCTGGCGCAGACCGTTGACGTCTTCCTCCGACGCGACGGCCTCGCTTCCGCCCTCGCCGTCGCCCAGCGCCGCGCCAAAACCTCGTTTGACCCGGACCTCGTCAAGGCCCTGCTCGCCACCCGCAATGACCACGACTTCTGGCGCCTCGTCCACGAGCCCGATCCCCTCGCCGCCGCCCGCGCCTTCGAGCCCCCCGACCAATTGCTTTCCGCCGATGAGGATGCTCTCGACCGCCTCGCCGTCGGCTTCAGCAAGGTCGTCGACGCAAAGAGCCCCTGGACTTTCCGCCACAGCGAAGGCGTTGCCGACCTCGCCGTCGGCATCGCCACCACCATGGGCCATTCCCCCGATTTCATCCGTTCGCTTCGCCGCGCGGCCCTGCTCCACGACATCGGCAAGCTCGGTATCTCCAACCTCATCCTCGACAAGCCCGGCAAACTCGCCCCCGCCGAGGTCGCGACCATGCGCACCCACACCCTCCACACCCGGCAGATTCTCTCGCGCGTCCCCGGCCTCAGCGATCTCGCCGACCTCGCCGCGGCCCACCACGAGCGGCTTGACGGCAAGGGCTACGACCGCGGGGTCCCCGCCGAACGCATCTCCACCGAATCCCGCATCCTCGCCGTCGCCGATATGTACGAAGCCCTCTCCGCCAAACGCCCCTACCGCCGCGACCTCACCGAAGCCGACGCCCGCGAAATCGTCCGCTCCAACACCGGAACCGCCATCGATCCCGCCATGTTCGAAGCCCTCGAATGCTTCCTCGGCAAGTCCGACTGGCAACCCTGCAAACTCGCCGCCTGATGGCGCCGGTCGGAGCCCTTTACGTCAGAAGGGTCCAGTCTTCCACCTTCAATCCCGGAACCTGCTGAAAATCCGCTAGACTCCGCGAGAAAAGTGTCGCATTCAACGAAAGTGCGATCGCGGCAATCTTCAGGTCCATCGTTCCTATCCGAACCTTTTTCACGCGCAGCTCGGCAAAACATCGCCCCGCCGCGGCCGTGTAAGGCAGCACGTCGATGTCCCGGTAGGTTTCCAGATGCTTGAGCAATCGGTCGTATGCCCGAATCTGCTTGTCAGTATCATGCGCTTTTGCCAGCACCGCGCACCATCCCCGTATCTGTTCCTCATAGCTGATGACCGTGGTCGCGACCTCTTCCTCGCCGCTCAAATCGGTCAGGCGACCTCGCAGCTTCTCCGATACTTCATTGTTCTGGTGTTCGAGAAAGGTTACCGCGTCCGTGTCGAGAATGATCACCCATCATCCCTCTTTAAGTCACGCTTTTTTGACCCGTTGCTCTTCATCTGCTGGCCGGTCCGCCACTTCCTGCCCTCTTGCATCGCTTCCGAAAAAAGAGGATCCCCAGCAAATTTTCCGGCAATCTTGTTCCACCAAAGCACCCTTCGCTTCGGCTTCCGTTTAAGCGTGGCAACGTCTGCTTCGAGCGCTGCAACCCGCTTTGCTATTTGCTGAAGTGTCATGGCATCTCCTTACGCACGCGCTCCTATTATACAACACCGGCATGGATCGCGAGATCGGCGCGGTTCGAATGCTCGTCACACCTCCCGCTCCACCGCCACCGCGATCCTCTTCAGCACCGCCATCATCTCCTGCAACGTCCCCGGCGTAATGCTCTGCGCCCCATCCGTCAACGCATGCTCCGGATCGTCATGCGCCTCGATAATCAGCCCATCCGCCCCCGCCGCCACCGCCGCCTTGCACATGTCCGGCACCAGGTGCGCATGCCCCGTCCCCTGGCTGGGGTCCACCACGATCGGCAAATGCGAAATCCGATGCACCTCCGGCACGATCGCCAGCGGCAGCGTGTTCCGACAATACTTCTCAAAGCTCCGAATGCCCCGCTCGCACAAAATCACGTTCGGGTTCCCGCGCGACATGATGTATTCCGCCGCCAGCAGAAACTCCTCCAGCGTCGCCGACAGCCCGCGCTTCAACAACACCGGCTTCTGCTGCTCGCCCACCTTCCACAGCAAGTTGTAATTCTGCATGTTCCGCGCCCCCACCTGCAGCACGTCCGCGTACTTGCACACCAGCTCCACCTGGTCCACCGCCATCACTTCCGTCACTACCGCCAGCCCCGTCTTCTCCCGCGCTTCGGCCAATATCTCCAGCCCCTTCTCCCCCATTCCCTGAAACGCATAGGGACTCGTCCGCGGCTTGAACGCCCCGCCCCGCAGGGCCGTCGCTCCCGCCGCCTTCACCTCCTCGGCACATCGCAGAAGCTGCTCCCGCCCCTCCACCGAGCAGGGCCCCGCGATCACACACACCTTCTTCCCGCCGACACTCGCCCCCAGCGTCCCGCCCAGCTTCACCACCGTCCGCTCCTTCTTCACCTCCTTCGACGCCATCTTGTAAGGCGCCAGCACCGGCATCACCTTCTCCACCCCCGGCACGTTCTCGAGGTTCTCCTTGTTCTTCGCGCGATCGTCCCCCAGCGCGGCGATCACCGTCCGCTCCGTCCCTTTGATCACATGCTCCGCCAAGCCCAGCTCACGGATCAGCTTCACCACATGCGCCACCTGCCCCTCCGTCGCCCCTTCCTGCATCACCACGATCATCTTGTCTCCTCAAAAATACCAACGCTTCATCCAACGCCGCCTTGCCCGTGACCTTATCGCGATCCCCGCCAAAGCCACCCCCGAATCTCCTCCGCCAAATCGATCGCCGCCTGCGCGTCCGCAAGGGCCTCCTCCACATCCCTCACCACGTTGCCGCTTCGTCCAGCCATCGCCATCTCCTTCACCCCCAACCCGCACCCACAAAAACCAAAAGCCTCGCGCCGTTCCCGGCTCGAGGCTCTTTAACTCTTGACAACATAGTCGTTTAAGCAGCGTCTCGGGCCGTTCCCTCAAATCTCCGACGTAAAAAAGCCGGTCCGCCAATAACCCTTTGGCCGATACGACAGGAACGGAAATTGTCCGATGCTTTCACCCATATCTGCAGACAACTATGCCGCTCAATGTCGAAAAAGTCAAATACCCCCTCGCCGCACCGGCCACCCTGCCGGACGTCCATGATTTTGCCTCCTGGCTCCTTGCCCCCGCCCACCGAATCCCCCCCAAGCCCACCCGTCCCGGCCTGCAGGCCGTCCTCTTCGACCTCGACGGCGTCCTCGTCGACACCGCCGCCTTCCACTATCACGCATGGAAACACCTTGCCGACGAACTCACCCTCCCCTTCGATGAAAATCTCAACCGCTCTTTCCGCGGTGTCCCGCGCATGGCCTGCCTGGATCTGCTCCTCGGCGAGCACGCCCGATATTTCGCCATCGAAGAAAAAACAGTCCTCGCTGAACGCAAGAACGGCTACTACCTTGATCAGGTGAGGACCCTCCGCCCCGAAGATGCCGCCCCCGGTGCCCGTGACCTGCTCACCGAACTCCGCGCCGCCGGCGTCCGCACCGCCGTCGTCTCCGCCAGCAAAAACGCCCGCCTCGTCCTCGATCTCCTCCGCCTCGCCGACGCCTTCGACACCGTCGTCGATGGCGGCGATGTCACCCGCGGCAAGCCCGATCCCCAGTGCTTCCTCAAGGCCGCCGCCACCCTCCGCACCGCCCCCCAACGCTGCCTCGTCATCGAAGATGGCGAAGCCGGCATCCGCGCCGCACGCGCCGCCGACATGCCCACCGTCGGCATCGCCCCCGTCCGCGGTGCCCAGCGCTCGGTGGGGGGGCTTACTGATCTCTCCCTCCCATTTCTCGACGCCCCCTATGCCACCCCCTGACCGCCCCTCCTCATCTATAATGCTCGCCATGTTACGCCGCACCCTCAGCACCCTCTGGGCCCTCCCCACCACCTCCCTCGGCCTCGCCCTCGGCACCCTCGCCCTCCCCTTCGGTGCCCGCTGGGCCCGTCACTCGGGCGTCATCGAAATCCATGGCGGCCTCATCACATGGCTCCTCCAGCATGCCACCCTTCTCCAGGGCGGTGCTTCGGCGATGACCCTCGGCGAAGTCGTTCTCGGCGTCAGCCCCGCGGCCCTCGAGCTCACCCGCGACCACGAACGCGTCCACGTCCGACAATGCCGCCGCTGGGGCCCCTTCTTCCTCCCCGCCTACCTCGCCGCCAGCGCCCTCGCGCGCGTCCGCGGCCGCCACTTCTATCGCGACAACTTCTTCGAGCGCGAAGCCTACGCCCTCAGCGACCCCCGCCACGCTTCCTCATCATGAATCCTTCGAGTTTTTGCAACGTTCCTTTTTCACCTTTGCCAAATCCCCCCGCCGATAATCCTTCGCACATCTGCTGATTTCATTGCGAAAGGATTTTCATGCGGAAAGCCGGCACGCTGCTCCTCACCCTTCCCCTCTTCCTGCTCGCCTGTGGCGGGCCCACCAAGTTTGACCAGGCCCAGTTCTCCGATACCTCCGCCATCCACAAGCAGGCCGGTGGCTATTGGAAACGCGACGGCTTCTGGGGCGGCCTCCCCCAGACCATCAACAAAGTCGCCATCACCGAATTCTCCGTCGAGTACGTCACCCAGAACACCGACAAGTCCGGCGCCAGCGCCCTCTCCATCCTCGGTGCCGCCGAAATGATCGGCATGGGCAAACGCAAACGCGTCTTCGACCCCGGTTTCAAAGAGCAGTTCCCCGCCCTCATGTACCAGGGCTTTGTCGCCGCCCTCAAAGATGAAGGCATCGACGCCGTCCCCATGGACACCATCACCAACCACCCCGCCTTCAAAGATCTCTCCGGCGCCAAGCCCGGAAAATCCTTCGGCACCTCCAACCGCAACACTTCCGCCAAAATCGAAGTCTTTCCCGCCCCCGGCCTCCCCGTCGTCGATGACGGCTGGTTCAAAGGCATCGGCAACGCCAAGGCCGAGGCAACCCTCGTCGCTGAAACCGGCGCTCAGGCCGGCCTTCGCGTGCGTATCCGCGTCGCTCTCGATGACGACGGCCGCGCCGTCCTCGCCGCCGGCTCCACCATCCGCGCCATCTACGAACCCCAGAAAACCACCACCGGCTTCAACAAAGAAACCG
>CALCHA010000402.1 GCA_937901265.1 uncultured Phycisphaerales bacterium | reverse complement strand
GGTCGGAGGCAGCGAGGCGGCCGGCGGAGGGGTGGCGGGCATTGCGGCTTGCGGGTCATTCACAGGGACGCTCCTTGGCAGGGCCAGAGCGCAGTCTATCACAATCCTTGAGGGAACCCGCAGCCGTTTGCGAGGTTTTGCCGCGGGCGGTGACAATGGGTGCATGATCGAGTTCCTGGCACCAGGGTGGCTGACGGCGGCGGGGGGGGTGGCGGCGCTGGGTGCGTGGAAGGTGTTTGCCGGCCGCGGCCGCGTGGTCCGCGTGCCGGCGGTGTGGCTGTGGCGCGACCTGGCGGGGTCGACGGCAGCCCGGGGGCGGCGCGTCGATCCGGTGTGGGGCTGCGTGGCCCTCGCGGCACTGCTCGCGAGTCTGGCCGCGTCGCAGCCGGTGTGGCGCTGGGGCGAGGCCGCGATGAGCGAGCATCCGGCATGGAGCATCCGCAGCACGCCCGCCGCGACGGAGGCATGGGCCCCGCGGCAGGCGGGGGACACCCTGCGGGTCGATCGACAGGCCGTTGCCACGACCGTTCCGGCGGTCGAGCTGGGTCCTGGCGATCGCCACATCCTGACGTTGGAGCGCGAGGGCCGGCGCGTCGCGGAGGCGACCTTCCGCAAACCACGGATGGCGCCGTTTCATGTGTTGCTGGTCGGGGCGGTTGATCCGGCAGTGGCCCGGGTGCTGGGGATTCAACCGCAGGCGACCCCCGACGGCGGCGCGACGGTGCTGCTGGCGGCGGGCGATTCGTTCACGGCGGGCGATGGCGCGGCGGCGCGGCTGGTGATCGTCACCGGGGCGGCCACGCTGCCGGGAGTGACGCTGCAGGGAGAGCAGCGCGGCTCGTGGCGGCCCGAGGGGGTCGATCTGCCGGCGTTCGTACATCTGGATGGCGTGAGCGTGCAGCGTTATGTGCGGGCGACGTTGGGGGAGGGCTGGCACACCGAGGCGCGGGTGAACGGCGATCCCTGGATCGCGCGCCGCGGCGGGGGGGAGCGGACGCTGGTGTGGCTGGCGTCGCGGCCGACGGCGGACACGGATTGGCCGACAGCCCCGTCATTCGTGCTTTATTTCTCCGACCTGCTCCATCAGGTGCTGCCGTTGGGCAGCGGAGGGGGGATCACGGTGTGGGAGCGGGAGGAGGGGGAAATCGGGGGTTCGGGGGTGCGGGAGGTGGCGTTGGACGGGCTTCTGGGGATCGGGGCGGCGCTCCTGCTGGTGGGGGCGATGGCGGGTTTGTGGCGGCGGGCGGGCGCGCTAAGAATGGGCTGAGCCGCTGGGTAGCGGTTGGCGGGGGGATCGCCGATGTGTTAGGAAAGAGGAGCCTGCTCGACGCGGAATGTGCCCCGTAACCTTGGAGCCGTCATGCCCCCGCCGCCGCCCGCCGCCCTGGACACCCCCGCAAACCCATCTGAAGGTCCCCCGGTGCTGCGCGCGTCGGGCCCTTTGCCGCAAAACCTGACGCCCTATTTCAACCGCGACCTGTCGTGGCTGGACTTCAACCAGCGGGTGCTGCACGAGGCCTCCGACGAGCGGACGCCGCTTCTGGAGCGGGTGAAGTTTCTGGCGATCTATTCGAGCAACTCCGACGAATTTTTCATGAAGCGGGTGGGGCTGCTCAAGCGGAAAATTGCCGCGAAATCGCAGGAACGCTCCCACGACGGCCTGACGGCGCATCAGCATTACCAGGCGGTGCGCGACAAGATCGGGGCGCTGACCCGCGACGTGATCGACCTCTGGACGCAAAAGCTGCGGCCCGCGCTGGAACTCGAGGGGATCTTCATCAAGGACTACCTCGATCTGACCGCGGATCAAAAGGCGCAGGCGGAGGCCTACTTTCGCTCGCAGATCTATCCGGTGCTCACGCCGCTGGCGGTGGATCCGGGGCATCCGTTTCCGTTCATCTCGAACCAGAGCCTGTCGATCGGGGTGCTGGTGCGGCCCGCGGGGAGCCACGGGGAGAGCCTTTTTGCGCGGGTGAAGGTGCCGCCGTTATTGAGCCGCTGGCTGACGTTTCAGGAGGGGCTGACCTACACGTTTGTGCCGATCGAGACGCTGATCGAGGGGCGGCTGGAGACATTGTTTCCGGGGATGGAGGTGGTGGAGGCGCAGCACTTCCGGGTGACGCGGAACGCGGAAGTGGATGCGGACGTGGAAGATTCGGAGGATCTGCTGGAGGTGGTGCAGGAGGAGCTGCGTGCGCGGCGTTTCGCGGACACGGTGCGGGTGCAGATCACGGCCAACATGTCGGCGACGATGCGGCAGCACCTGGTGGAGGGGCTGGAGGTGGGCGAGGATGCGCTGTACGAGCTGCCCGAGCCGCTGGGCAAGAGCGATTTGATGGCCATCGCGGTGACGGTGAATCGGCCCGACCTGAAGCTGATGCCGTGGAAACCGGAGATGCCGGCCGCCTTCGCCGATCCGGATGGGGATGTGTTTGCGATCATGCGGCAGGGGGACGTGCTGGTGCACCACCCCTATGAGAGTTTTGCGGGCTCGGTGGAAAAATTCATTCTGCAGGCGGTGCAGGACCCGAAGGTGCTGGCGATCAAGATGACGCTCTATCGCACGAGCGGGGATTCGCCGTTTGTGACGGCCTTGGCGCGGGCGGCGGAGGCGGGCAAGCAGGTGGCGGTGCTGGTGGAGCTGAAGGCGCGATTTGACGAGGAGCGGAACATCCGCTGGGCGCAGACGCTGGAGGAGGCGGGGGCGCACGTGGTCTATGGCGTGATGGGCCTCAAGACACACACGAAGACGGCGCTGGTGGTGCGGCGGGAGGAGGATCGCGGGCTTGGGGGGATCGGCGGCGTGGGCGGGGGGCTGCGTTGTTACGTGCATGTGGCGACGGGCAATTACAACTCCAGGACGGCGCAGACCTACACCGACCTGGGGCTCTTCACCTGCCGGGACGAGATCTGCGAGGATGTGGTGGATCTGTTCGCCTACCTGACGGGGCGTTCGCTGAAGCGCGATTACCGCAAGCTGCTGGTGGCGCCGGGGACCATGCGTGCGGGGTTCATAACCATGATCGAGCGCGAGATGGCCCATGCCCAGGCGGGGCGGCCGGCGCGAATTATCGCGAAGATGAACGCGTTGGAGGATGTGGAAATCATCCAGGCACTCTACCGGGCGTCGCAGGCGGGCGTGAAAGTTGACTTGATCGTCCGCGGGTTCTGCTGCCTGCGGCCGGGGATGCCGGGGCTGTCGGAAAATATCCGCGTCATCTCGGTGATCGGGCGGTTTCTCGAGCATTCGCGGCTGTTTTATTTTCTCAACGATGGGGCGGAGGCCTATTACATGGGGTCGGCGGACTGGATGAGCCGCAACCTGTCGCGCCGCGTGGAGGCGGCGGTGCCGATCGAGGATGTCGCGCTGCGGGTGCGGCTCAAGGAGCTGCTGGAGACGCTGCTGGCGGACAATCGGCAGGCCTGGGATCTGGCGGCGGACGGGAGCTGGCAGCAGCGGCGGCCGGCGGCGGGGGAGGGAGACCGGGGGACGCATGCCCTGCTGATGGAACTGACGCGGCAAAGGAGCCGCGCCAGGAGCAGCGAAATTTGACCCGTGGCGCGGGGTGGCGCGAAAGGGTTTTGAATCCCAGCAGGATTGCGCTTGACCGGCTGGGGGTGCCGCGGTGATATTTACGGGTTACCGGTCGATGGCGTTGGCTGTTGGCGGTCCTTTCCAGCAGGCGGTTGTTGGCAGCAGCCCCTATCCCACATGGAGGCGTCCTCATGGCTGTGGTGCGTGCGCGGAACACTCCCCCCTATCCCCTCATCATTTTTGTCATTCTGTGG
>CALCHA010000401.1 GCA_937901265.1 uncultured Phycisphaerales bacterium | reverse complement strand
CCTCATCCTGTTTTTGCCGCGGTCGTCGGAGGTCGGTGGGGCCGGGAGTCGAGGAGAAACGTCGTCGGTCCCTCGTTGGTGAGGGCGATTTGCATGTCGGCGGCGAATTGGCCGCTCGCCACCGGGACGGGCGATTCGCGCAGCCGCCTCAGCAGCAACTCAAAGAGCGGGCGGGCCTCGTCCGGTGGCGCGGCGGGACTCAAACTCGGGCGGCGGCCTCTGGCGGTTTCCGCGGCCAGCGTGAAGTTACTCACCACCAGCAGAGCTCCCTGTGCCGCCACGATGTCCAGGTCATACGCTTTTTCGCCATGGGGGAAGATGCGCAGGGTGAGAAGCTTTTGCGCCGTCCAGGCGATGTCCGGCACGCTATCATCCGCGTGCACGGAGACGAGAACCAGCAGGCCTTGCCCGATCTGGCCGACGACCTGCCGGTTCACGGTGACGGCCGCGCAAGAGACGCGTTGGAGGAGGGCGAGCATGAGGACTCCCAAGGGCTGAGCGCGAAGGGTGACGACATGGTAGGAGCAAGGTGCGCCTGGCGGCAATGACAACGATCGGTAACCACCAGGGGATTTTTCACAAGCGGGTTGTAGGATGAAGCGAGCGGCGAAGGTCAACGCGGAGGCGGTGTCGGCAAGGCTGCGAGCCATGGCCGCCGGCAACCATCTGCCCGAGGGAAAGGATTTTGCCCGGGCGACCGGTTTGCGCTACGTCTCCGACCACCGCCCCGGCATTCGGCGGGTCGGGAAAACGCCGCCGCACTTTCGCTACGTCGGCGTCACCGGCCGGGCGGTGAAGGATGGCCCCACCCTGCGCCGGATCAAGTCGCTGGTCATCCCGCCCGCGTGGCGCGACGTGTGGATCTGCCCGCTTGCCGAAGGCCATATCCAGGCGACCGGCCTCGATGCACGCGGGCGAAAGCAGTACCGCTACCATCCCCATTGGCGCGCCACCCGAGATGAAACCAAGTTCCATCGCATGATCGCCTTTGGCAAGGCCCTCCCCGGCATCCGCAAGGCGACCGTAAAGCATCTGAAGTTGCCAGGGCTGCCGCGAGAAAAAGTGCTTGCCGCACTGGTGCAGTTGCTCGAGAAAACCCTCATCCGGGTGGGCAATTCGACGTACGCCCGCGACAATCATTCGTACGGGCTGACCACGATCCTGGGCAAGCATGTCAAAGTGCACGGGAAACGGGTCCATTTTGAGTTCACGGGAAAGAGCGGGGTGGATCATGCGATCGATCTCAATGATCCGCGACTGGCCCTGATTATCCAGGCGTGCCAGCATCTGCCCGGACAGGAGCTCTTTGCCTACACCACACCCGATGGCCACGTGGTGGATGTGAGTTCAGCCGATGTGAACGCCTACTTGCGGGAAATCACCGGGGAGGACTTCACCGCCAAGGACTTCCGGACCTGGAACGGCACCGTGCTCGCCGCCAAGGCCCTCCAGGAGGTGGCGACGTTTGATTCCCAGGCACAGGCGAAGAAGAACGTGGTCCGGGCGGTGGAGGAAGTGGCCAAGCGGCTGGGCAACACGCGGACGGTGTGCCGCAAGTGCTATATCCATCCGGCCGTCATCGATGCGTACATGGATGGGAGCTTGCTCGAGACGCTGGCGCAGCGGGCCCGCGCGGAGATGAAGCGCCTGGGCGCGCTGCGACCCGAGGAGGCGGCAGTGCTCGCGTTTCTCCAAGAGCGCCTGAGACGCGAAGGCAAACCCCGGAAGCGGTGAGCCACCCGCGCGTCGGCGCGGTTGTCTGGCACTGTGGCATGGGTTTCGCATAGGGGAATGTCGGCACGGGCTGAGGCGTCAAGGGGCGTTTTCGGCGGGTTTGTGCGACGAACTTAGGACAGGAGATGTCACATGGCTGACAACATGGCAGAGGCGGGGAACCGGATTGCGGACGATGCGAAGTCGGCAGCTGCGGAAGCGAAATCCACCGCCGCCAATATGGCCGGAAAGGCCAAGGATTACGCCAGCCAATACGCCGGGCAGGCCAAAGAGTATGCTCAGCAAGGCTACGAATATGCTGCCGACAAGACCAAGCAGGTGCGCGACAGCACGCAAGGCTACATCGAAGAGAACCCCTGGTACGCGATCGGTATCGCCCTCGGCGTCGGCGTCCTGGTGGGCCTGATGCTCCGTGGCGGCCGCGATTGAGCCTGCCGACGGGCGTCAAGCTGGTCAGGGGGGCCGCAACCTTGGCGCACCCATCGACAAAACTTGAAGCGCCGGGCCTTCTGTCACCACGGAAGGTCCGGCGCTTCTTTCTGCTGCGCGCCATCGCCTAGGCGGCGAGAGGGGGGGCGGCTAGAATCGGGGCATGTGGCGAGGGATGCTGATTTTGTTAGCGATGCTGGTGGGTGGGCGCGCGGCGCTGGGGTTTATTCTGGCGGTGGAGCGCTCGTTGGAAACGCGGGTTATCGATGCAGATCTGGTGGTGCGGGGGCGAGTGGTGAGTATCGATGCGGTGGCGGTGCCGGGCGGGTTTCCGAAGCGCCGTGGTTTCGAATGGCGGCGGGCGCGGATTGCGGTGGACGAGACGCTCAAGGGACCGGCGGCGGGACAGGTCGACGTGCTGATCGAGCGCAGTTCCGGAACGCCCGAGCCGTGGGAGGCGCGGGGCGGGGAGCAGCTGTTTTTTCTGATCGCGGGTGGGCGGGTCGTGAGGTTTGACCCGGCGTATGCGGCGGTGGATTACACCCTGGAGTCGACCTACTCGTGGGATGAGGAAGTGGATCTGGATTCGCCGGTGCCGCCGGCGGTGGTGAGCGAGCGGCTGACCCTGCTGGAGGGCCGAGAGGAGATTCTGGCGGCGGCGCGGCGGGCGGCGCGGGAGGTGCGGATCGGGTCGCCGGGGATGATGGACTTGACGGTGAGCGATACGGAACAAGTGGCGTTGCGGCTGGGCTACACGGGGGTGGTGGTAGTGCCGGTGACGGAACAGATGGTTTCGGAGGCGGTGCCGTGGGCGTACTTGGGGGATAACGATCACCAGTGGCGGGCGGCGCGGTTGTTGCGGGAGCAGCGGACGCCGGAGACGGTGGCCGGGTTGCAGCATCTGGCGTCCTTGGGGCATGGGCCGTTGACGAACATGTATCCGCCCTCGTTTTTCGTGCAGGCGGTGGCGACGTCGGCCCTGGTGCGGTGGGGCGAAGCAGCGCCGGGGCCGGCGCTGCTTCCGGCGAAGGGGTGGGGCGACATGATGACGCCCGGGACGGGCTCGCTGATCGCGGCGCTGGTGATCGTTCCGGCGGCGCTGTGGTGGTTGAACCGGCGGCGGCGGGCAGGGTGGCGGGTGCTGGCGGCGGCGCTGGGGGTGGTGTTGGTGATCGGCGTGCGGTCATTTTTTGGCGGGGATGCGGTGCATTGGGGGAATCGCAGCGTCGTCATGTGGGGCGGGGCGGTGTATGGGAATGAGAAGGTTCGGGATGACATTGCGCTGGGGTGGCCGCTGGCGTATTGCCGGGCGGATCAGTTGCCCTTGGAGGACCGCGTGTGGGAAGGATACATGACGCCGCCGCTGGGGTGGGTGGTGGAACTGGGGCCCTATCCCTACTACGGGGCGATGGATACCTATTGGGAACGTGTCAATAGGATCCGTGTGCCGCTGTGGGCGGTGGCGGGGGTGATGGGGAGTCCGTGGGGGGTGGCGTGGCTGGCGGCGGGGGTTCGGCGGTTGCGGCGGCGC
>CALCHA010000400.1 GCA_937901265.1 uncultured Phycisphaerales bacterium | reverse complement strand
GGGGATGGGGGATGGGGGCAGGCCAGTGGCAGAGGTCCTGGTGCGTGGCGGGCGCACCTTGACCGCATCCTTACGGGCGCCGCTCTGACGGGGGGACGCAGCGCTGGGGCGGTTTTGTGCCGGAGTGGCCGTGCACGGCGGGGGCACCATGGTCGCTTCCTTACGGGCGCGGCTCTGATGGCGCGGGTCTGAGGGCGGGGCGGTGGGGGGTGCGGGGCTGAGGGGCGGGGGCGGTTCTATGGGGTTTGCGTTTTTTGGTAGTCGACGCGGCGGTTGGGGCGGGTTTATGCGGAAGTGCCGGTGCGCGGTGCGGGCACAAGGGTCGCTTCCTTACGGGCGCGGCTCTGATGGCGGGGGTCTTCTGGCGCGGGTCTGGTGGGCGCGGTGCCGGGGGCCATTGCTTGTGCCTTCGGGAGAAGTTACCCTCTACACGTCCCTCACTTAGGAACCGGGAACTGCATGATCGACGCCGTCCTTTTTGACCTCGGCGATACCCTGATCGACTTTGGGGTGGGTCGCCGGGAAGCCGAAATCCTCTTTCGCCGCGGCGCGCGCCTGACGTATGACCATTTGCACGCCCAAAAAGTCCCGGTGCCCTCGTTTGAGCTGTACTTCAAGCACCACTACCGGCGGATGCAGCGGGCGTACGTGTGGTCGAAGATCTGCAGGCGGGATTTCTCTTATGCGCGGATCCTCGCGGCGGCGGCCAAAGCGCTGAAGCTGCCGCTGACGGACACGGACTTGCACCATCTGGCGGACCTGTGGTATCGGCCGATCGGGGCCACGTCGCACACGGACCCGGGGGTGCGGAACATGCTGGAGACGCTGCGGCGGGCGGGCACGCGTCTGGGGATCGTGTCCAACACGCTGGTGCCGGGGCATTGCCTTGACCAGCATTTGCTGGAAGAGGGGC
Source organism: uncultured Phycisphaerales bacterium (assembly GCA_937901265.1). Classification (GTDB taxonomy): domain Bacteria; phylum Planctomycetota; class Phycisphaerae; order WQYP01; family WQYP01; genus CALCHA01. The sequence goes on along the minus strand of CALCHA010000400.1, from coordinate 2,705 downwards.
TGCTGGAATACTTTCCGGTGCGGGTGTATTCGTCGTCGGTGCGCTACCGCAAGCCGCACCCGCGGATTTTCGAGATTGCGCTGGCGCAGATTGGTGCGCCGGCGTCGCGGACGCTGTTCATCGGCGACCTGCTGCATGCGGACATCGCGGGGGCGAAACGGGCGGGGATGCGGACGATCTGGAAGCCGGCGCGGAACAAGCCCTTCGCGACGGCGCCGGCGCAGCCGCACCGGCTGGCACCGGATGCGATCATTCCGAAAGTCACCCACCTGCCGGAGGCTTTGCGGGAATTCGGCTGGCGTCCGACGCGCGCGGCGACGCATCCGGCGGTTGCGTAAACCAGGGATGTGCAAAGGGGGGCGGAGGCTTATCCGGCGGCGAGGGTTACCAGGCCGCGGAGGCTGTCGCCGGTCAGGCGTTCGCAGGTTCGTTTGCCGGGCCAGGCGGCGTGCATGGCCGCGGCAAGGTCGGCTGCGCCGCCCATGATGTAGACTTTGGGGCCGGGGCGATGGAGGGCGTGGAGGAGGTAGAAGTTGGTGGCACTTTGGCGCACGAGCGCTTGCAGGAGGGCGGCAAGGAGGTCTTCGCGCGTGCTGGCGAGCGTGAGGCCGGAGAGCGTTGCGCCGGCGGCGGCAGCGATTGAGGCACGGTCGCCGGCGAAGGCGGGATCGCACTGGACCGCGAGCTGATCGGCCGGGGGATGGCGGATGGCGGCGCAGGTGTTTGCGAGCAGGTGTTGCCAGCGGCGGTCGGAGAGATCGCGAAAGAGTTCGCGGCGCAGCCAGGCGATGGAGCTGCCCGCGGCGGCGATGGTGCGGACGGCGAGCCAGAGCGATTTGTTGGCGAAGGGCCCTCCGGGGCGGCCGACGCCGACGGGGCGGGAGAGGATGCCATCGATGGCGGCGGGAGCGGGAAGGCTCATGGCGAGGACATCGGTGGAGCCGGCGCTGTGGGCGAGCTGGCCGGCGTGCATGGGGGTCTGGATGACGGCGGCGCTGGTATCGACGAAGCCGCCGAGGACGGGGAGGCCGGCGGTGAGGGAGAGGTCCCGGGCGGCGGCGGCGGTGAGGGTACCCCAGGGTTCGTCGGCCCAGACGAGGCGTGGGAGGCTGAGTCGGGGGACGCCGACGGCGGCGCAAGCGCGGCGGCTCCAGGCGTCGGCGTGGATGTCGAGCAGGCCGAGGAAGACGGCGTTGGAGCGATCGATGGTCCATTCGCCGGTGAGGTGGTGGCCGACGAAGCTGGAGACCTGTCCGACGCGGGGGTCGTTGAGGAGGGTGTGGGGCTGGTGGGCGTGGAGCCAGGCGAGGGTGGAGCTGCCGATGCCGCCGGGATAGGGGAGGTTGCCGGTATGGCGGAGGAGCCAGCGTTTACCGAGGGCTTTGGCGAGGGCGAGTGCGGCGTCGGTGCTGCGGCGGTCCTGGTGGGTGATGATGGGGGTGCGGGGCGTGCCATCGTGGTCGGTGACGATGACGCCGCTGGAGAAGGTGCAGTAGGCGAGGGCGTCGACTTTTCGCCCCCCCACCGCTTGGCGCGCGGCGGTGGTGAGAGCGCGGAGCATTTGCGCCGGATCGACCTGGGCGCGAGGGCCATCGAAGTGGGTGGGGTAGGCGGCGCGGGAGCGTGCGGCGAAGCGGCGGCCATCCCAGTAACCGGCCTTGACGGAGGAGGAGCCGATGTCGAGGGCGAGCACGCGCATGGGGGATCCTCTGGCGGGTTAACGGGCGGGGCGGGTGGTGATGGGGGCGGGGCCGGCTTCGACCTGGCTGGGTTTGACGCCGCCGGGGAGGGCGCTGGAGAAGCTGGCGGTTTCAGCGAAGAGCTGGCCGCCGCGCATGTGTCCCTGGATGGTGACGGGCATGTACTTGTCGATCTGGTCGAGGGTGGCGGGCTGGTTATCGAGCAGGAAGTGGGTGGCGGCATCGTAGCGGACGATGATTTCGTTGGGGACGCGGTGGCCGTCGGGGGCGGTGTCGTTTTTACTGACGAGCATGGTGGAGCTGGTGAAGCGGAGGCCGATGATGTTGCCGGAGAAGGTGCGGGCGTCGGGATCGTTGGCGTTGGCGAGGGGCGGGTGGGTGGCCCCGCCGACGGCACAACCGGCGAGGGTGAAAGCGAGGAGCAGGGAAGCGAGGCGATGCATGTGGGGACTCCAGCAAGGGCGATGGTCCGGCCGAGCGGGTGGGCGGTTCCGCGGCCGCGGGGCAGGTGGAGGCAGTGTACCGCGTTTGGAGTGGCGGGCCAGTGGTTGGAGCGGGGGTGGTCTTGAAGGGAAACGTTGGATGGGTTGGACAGGTGTCCACTTTGGTGGAAGCGGTAAGTGGATGGTGGGCAGGGGGTTGGGTGGCTTTGGAAGAGGTGTCCAAGACGTTTTTGATATTTTATTTTCGGAGGAGCGACGTGCGCAGCGTGCTCACGTATGGTTGCGTTCTCGGGGTGGAGGGGCTGTGGGGGCAGGCGGGGGTGGTGGTCGGGTGGATGGATTGGCATGGTGAGTTTCCCCCCGGAGTAAGCGGCGGCGGCGCGGGCCGTGGCTTAGGAGATAACGGGAGGGGGTGCGGGAAAGTTCCCGGAAAGTCTGGGAATTTTTTGGTGTCGGAATGGCGCGGGAAGGGTTGGGGGCGTTCGGAGCTGCGTCGGCGTTGCAGTCCCTGGGTGCCATCAAAGGTCATGTTGCCGTTGTTGTCGTACGTTGGCGAGCTGCC
>CALCHA010000399.1 GCA_937901265.1 uncultured Phycisphaerales bacterium | reverse complement strand
CAGCCAAGTTTCGGATGGACCCACTTGCCGATGGTTTCCGGCAGCAGAAAGCGCCCGAAGCGCGTGCCGGTGTCGATGGTCGTCAGGATAAACAGCGCCTCAAACATGATGGCGAAGTGGTACCAGTAGGGGATCATGGCGTGCACCCAGTCGAGGGCGGACGAGGGGCGGGCGGCTGCCAGCACGGGGTCGATGTAGCGGGTCGTCGGCGCGGCGGCGGCGGGCGCGGGTAAAAAACGCCGCGCCGCACCATCAAAAATTTCCGCCATTCCCACCGCCAGCGTCACGGCACCGCCCGTGCGGCCCTGCAGATTTTCGCCGACGGCGTGCTCCATGGCGGCGAGGGAATCCTCGGGGTCGGCCTGCGCCAGCTTGTCGTTGCGCACCACTTCCGCAATGCCCTGTTGGTACTGCGCCAGCTTCTCCGTGCCGGTCTGAATGTGGTAGTAGGTCGCCGCCGGAAGGCTGCAGGCCGCGATCAACGCCACGATGCCCACCAACCCCTCCATCAGCATGGCACCATAGCCGATCATCCGCGCGTCTGTTTCCTTGTTGAGCATCTTGGGCGTCGTGCCGGAGGAGACCAGCGCGTGAAACCCCGACACCGCCCCGCACATGATCGTGATGAAGACGAAGGGAAACACGGCTCCCGGCACTGACGGGCCGCCGTTGGCAAAGGTGTGGTTGAAGGCCGGAGCGTGGATCGCCGGGTTGGCGACAATCACGCCGATCACGAGCAGGGCGATCGTCCCCACCTTGAGGAAGCTCGAGAGGTAATCGCGCGGGCAGAGCAGCACCCACACCGGCAGCACCGCGGCCACGAAACCGTAGACCGCCATCGCAATGCCCACCTGCCGGCCGGTGAGATCAAACGTCTCGCGCATGGCCCCGATGATCGTGTCGGGCTGATCAATAAAGCCGCCCGCCCACACCGCCACCAGCGTGAGAATGCCGCCGATGATCGAGGCTTCCAGCACGCGACCCTTACGGAAGCGATAGAGATAGGCGCCGATCAGCAGGGCGATGGGAATGGTCATGGCGAGCGTGAAGGTGCCCCAGGCCGAGCCTGAAATGTGCCGGAGGGCGACATTGTTCGCGGGGACGATCAGCTTCGAGCCGGGGATCGATTTGGCGTCATGCGCGTCGATGTCCACCAGGTAGGGAACGTCGGTGGGGGTGGACTCCATCTCAAACTGGTTGGCGGCGACGACGTCGGGCCCGGGGGTGCCGTCGGCGGCGGGAGGATAGAGGATGTGCGTGCCCGCGGGGATGCGGTAGACGGTGGTGTTGTCATGCTGGCCGACGGGAGAAAAGGAGGAGCCCGTGCCGGCGACGAACTGGGTGCCGGGGGCGTAGGTCACCTCTTCGCCGCCGAGGGCCTTGGTGACGACCTTGCCGAGGCCTGCGATGGCGATGATGAGCACGAACAGGATGCCGATGGTGGCGGCGGTGCCGGCGACCGGGCCGATTTCCATGTAGGCGATCTGCGCCAGCGACTTGCCGTTGCGCCGCGTCGAGAGCGCCAGGACGACGAAGTCCTGCACGGCACCGGCGAGGCAGACGCCGATGAGAATCCACAGGAACCCCGGCAGAAAGCCATATTGCGCCGCAAGCACCGGCCCGATGAGCGGCCCGGCGCCGGAGATGGCCGCAAAGTGATGGCCAAAGAGGACCCACTTGTTGGTGGGATGATAATTCTGCCCGTCGGTGAGGGTGTGGGCGGGGGTGGCGCGGGCGTCATCGAGCGCCAGGACTTTGGCGGCGATGAAAGCCGAGTAATAGCGATAGGCGATGACCAGCACGAGCAGCGTGCCGATCATCAAGGGGGCACCATGGGAGAAGAGCGAGACCAGGGGCTGAGGCATAAGCAGTTCCTTCTGGGAGCAGTTCCTTCTCGGAGGGGAGGGCCACCAGCGTAAACGGTGGAGGGGCGGCTGTCATGCGGATGGGCGGTGCCAATAACGCGTCCCTAAGATAGGCCACCCCCGCCCAATCCTTTCCGCGGTTATGATGCCGCCACGATTCGTGACGTAATGGCTCGGAGAACCATGCCCGAAATCTGGACATGCGCCCAGGGGCATACATGGGACCGCTCGCCCATCGCCGTGGAAGAAACGCCCGGCTGTCCCACCTGCGGCGAGCGCAAAGTTCGCCGCGTGGGCGGCGAGCCCCCGCCTGCACCGATCCCTGCTGCCGAAGCCCCTCTTCCGGTGCCGCGGGAAATCCTCGCCGTGCCCAGTTCCATGCCTTTTCACATTGTGCGGCCGCACGCTCAGGGGGGCCTGGGGCAGATCAGCGTGGCGCACGATGGGCGGGTGATGCGCGAGGTGGCGCTCAAACAGATCCAGCCGCTCCATGCCGACAACCCGATCCTGCGCAAGCGATTCCTCTACGAAGCCCGGATCACCGGCCAGCTTGAGCACCCCTCGATCGTGCCGGTGTACAGCATGGGCGATGATGAGGAGGGGCGGCCCTATTACATCATGCGGTTTGTGCATGGCCGCACGCTCGATGACATCATCACGGAATACACCGCCTCGCCGCACGCGATCGTGTTCCGTGAGCTCCTGCGGCGGTTCATCGCCGTCTGCCAGGCGGTCGCCTATGCCCATTCGCGCGGGGTGATCCACCGCGATCTCAAGCCCTCCAACATCATGCTGGGCGACTATGGCGAGACGCTGGTGCTGGACTGGGGGCTGGCGAAAGACATCAAAAACCGCACCGATCCGGCGCTTTTCGCGAGCGAGGGACCGGGCAAGCGGGACCTGGGCAAGTCGGGGCCGCTGCCCCCGGGGGGGCATGAATTGACGATGCAGGGGCAGGTCATTGGGACGCCCGCCTACATGGCGCCCGAGCAGGCCGCCGGAAGGACGGACCTGCATGGCCCGGTGACGGATATTTTTGCGCTGGGCGGGATCCTCTACAAAATTTTGACGGGTCGCTCGCCCGCGCCAGCGCGCGGGGCGACGAACGGCGATGCCGAGCTGCGCTCGCTGACTTTCGTGCAATCGCCGCCGCCCTCGAAGGTGAATCCGGCCGTCGACCCCGACCTGGAGGCGATCTGCCTGCGCGGGATGGCGGCGGAGCCGGCGGCGCGCTATCCGCGGGCCCTGGAACTGGCCGAGGCCATTCAGCGGTGGCTCGACCTGCATCCCCTGGCCCCCCCGCGCAGCCGTACGATGCACCTGCGGCAAGTCCTCGTTCTCCTCGGGCTGCTGGCGCTGATCCTGGCGCTGGCCACCCTGCTTACTTACCTGTGGATGCGCCACTGAAACGACGCGCGGCGCTCGCTTTGCATACCGCCGCAGCAGCATCATTTTCCGGAGCGTACCCCCATGACCATGTACAACAACCAGCTGGGACAGCGATCGTCGGGGGTGGGCTTCCGCATCCTGATCGCGGGGTTCATCCTGATCTCCGGGTTCGTCACCTATTTCTGTTCCACCCAGGTGAACCCGGTGACCCACGAGACGCAGCACATCTCGATCACGCCGCAGCAGGAGATTCAGCTGGGCCTGCAGGCGGCACCCGAGATGGCGGCACAGATGGGCGGCGAGCTGCCCGGCGGGGATCGCCGCGAGGCGGAGGTGCGGGCGATGGGCCAGAAGCTGGTGAGCGTGCTGCCGGAGAATCCTTATTCCTTTCAGTTCCACCTGCTGGCCGACGCAGGAACGGTCAATGCGTTCGCCCTGCCGGGGGGCCAGGTATTCATCACCGAGGGGCTCTACGACAAGCTGACCACCGAGGGGCAACTTGCCGGCGTGCTGGGGCACGAGATCGGGCATGTGATTCACCGTCATGCGGCGGAGCAGATGGCGCACCAGGATTTTTACAATGCCATCGTGGCTGCGGCGGGGGTGGCGGCCAATGACCAGCGGGCGGCGGCGCTGGCGAATTACGTGGCGCAGCTGCGCGGCCTGAAGTTCAGCCGTGGCGATGAGCTGCAGGCGGACGAGTGGGGGCTGCAGGTGATGACCGCGGCAGGCTACGACCCGCACCAGATGCTGCAGGTGATGGCGGTGCTGCAACAGCTGGAGGCCAGCGGCACCGGACCGGAAATGCTCTCGACCCACCCGCTTGCCCAATCGCGCATCGACCGCATCAATGATTACCTGCAGCAGCACTTCCCGCGCGGCGTGCCGGCCGGCCTGACCCCCGGGGGCCCGCTGCCGCAGGGCGGCGGGGGCTTTCTGCGCGGAGGCTGAGCGTTCAGGGGGCCTCGAAGAGGGCCCGCGGCAAGCGGCATTGCCGAACGATCGAGGCGAGGGTTCCAATTTTAAGCTCCCGGTGATCGGGAACGGGAACCGTAAGGGTAGTCCCGGGCGATGCCCGTTGCATGATGCGATGGCTGCCCTTCTGCCGGACGAAAACAAAGCCATTCGCGGCGAGAATCCCACAGACTTCCCTCCCCGACATGATGCGCCATTTAGGCAACCTGGACCTCGATGCTCTCGACGTAACGTTCGGTGTTCAAACGGTCGTTGATCTCGGTGGGACTGGCGGATTCGAGAAGACCTTCGACCGCCTCGGCGAGGTTGACCCGCGCCTGCTCGCGGCTGTCGCCTTGGCTGGCGACGTCAAGCTCGGGGCAAAATGAGACGAACCCGTCCCCTTCCCGTTCGATAATGGCGGTGAGCGTGATTCGTCGCATGGTGGCCTCCGCGGAGAGTATAGCGGTCGGGGAGCAGTATGGGTTCTTACGCGAGCTTTTGTTGGGCGAAGGATTGGGCGGCGGTGAGGGCGGCGTCGATCTTCGTCACGTCCTTGCCGCCGGCCATCGCGAGCTGTGGGCGGCCGCCGCCGGTGCCGCCGACGAGGGGGGCGACGGCTTTGATCCAGTCGCCGGCTTTGAGTTGGGCGATGAGCGGGTCGCCGACGCCGGCGAGCATGCTGACCTTGGGAGGCAGCCTGTTGCCCTCCTTGTCGGTGTCCTCCACGGAACCCATGAGGAGGGCGGCGATGAGCTGGTCGGGGGTTTTCTTTTTGAGCCAGTCCCACGCGGTGCGGAGGGCGTCGGCGGAGGCATCGGCGACCCGCGCGGTCACGAGGGTGACACCATTGACGGTGAGGGCTGCGGCGAGAAGGGCGTCGCCATCGAAGGCGGCAGCGCCGGCCTGGGCACCCTGCTGGCGGGCGAACTTTTTGGCGCGGTCCTGAAGTTCGGCGACGGCGGCCTGGGCGCGGCGCTTCGCCAGCAGCGGAATGGTGGGGCCGGCGAGGACCTTCTGCAGCGCGGCGATGAGGCCTGGGAGCGAGGCATCGTCGGCGCTCTTGCCCTGCGTGATGAGGCTTTCGAGAACCTGGCCCTGGGTGATGGCCTCGCGGGCGGAGGCACCGGTGAGGGCGACGAGGCGGCGGATGCCCTTGCTGACGGATTCCTCGGAGGTGACCACGAAGCGTTCCGCGTCGTGGCTGCTGCCCAGGTGGGTGCCGCCGCAGAACTCCACGCTGTAGCCGCGCCACTTGGGGTTTTCGGGATCCTTGAGAAGGTCGGCGACGGGGATGCCGACGGAGACGACGCGGACCATGGGGGGATATTTTTCGCCAAAAACCGCGCGCAAGCCCTGAATTTTCAGGGCGAGATCCTGCGGGGCGACTTCAATGTAGACGGGGAGTTTGAGGTCGATGCAGGTATTGACGAGGGTTTCGACCTTGGCGATTTCCGCATCGGCGAGGCCCCTGGGGTGGACGAAATCGAAGCGAAGTTTTTCCGGATCGACCAGCGAGCCCTTCTGCTGGACGTGCTCGCCGAGGGTTTCGCGTAGGGCCCAGTTGGCGAGGTGGGTGGAGGTGTGATTTTTCTCCGTGAGGGCACGGTGGCCCTGGACGTTCGCGGTCAGGGCGTCGCCCACGGTGAGGCGTCCCTGGCGGACGTGGCCGATGTGCAGGACGTAGGGGCCGACCTTGGCCTCGGTCGACTGCATCTGGCCCTTGTCGTCGGCCGGAACCAGCTCCGGGCTGATCTCCGCCGCCACGATGTCGAGCAGGACCGGGCTGGCCGCCTCGCCCATCAGGCCCTCGGCCGCCACCCAGCGGATCAGATGCTGGATCAGGGTCTTGGGCAGGGAGGCGTTGACGTTGTAGTGGCTCATGTGGTCGCCCACGCCATAGGTGCACCAGCCCAGCGCCAATTCCGATAAATCGCCGGTGCCGACCACCAGGCCGCCCAGCCGCCCGGCCAGGCGGAACAGATAGTCGGTGCGCAGACCCGCCTGCACGTTTTCAAAGACAGTGTCATAGACGGGTTCGCCCAGCGCATAGG
>CALCHA010000398.1 GCA_937901265.1 uncultured Phycisphaerales bacterium | reverse complement strand
TCACTCTTCACGACTTCGTGGTTCCGTCCCCCGTTTCACCAAACCAAATCCCGCGAATCAAACACCGGCCCCTCCGTACAAGTCAACTTATACTTCCACTCCGCCCCCTCCCCAAGATCCCGCGGCCGAAACTTGATCACGCAACTCTGACAAGTCCCCATCCCACACGCCATCGGCTGCTCCAAACTCACCTGGCAGGGCACCCCGAACACCGCCGCCACCCGCGCCGTCGCCTTCATCATCGCCGTGGGCCCGCAGCAATAGACGATCGTGTTCATCAGCCGCCCCTGCTGCACCTGCCGCTCTTCCAGGAACGCGCTGAGCGCCTCGGTCACGTAGCCGCGCATTCCCAGCGACCCGTCGTCCGTCGTGATCACCGCCGGATAGCCATACTCCTTGAACTCCGCCACATTCAACAGCGGGTCCCCCGCGCGGCTCGGTTCGGGCGCGTTGGGCGGGCCAATGATCGTCACCGGCAGCAGGTCCTCCCGCTGCGCCCCGATGAACCCCACGCCTCCCTTGATCCACGACTGCTGCAGCCCCTTGGCCATGTACAGCATCGGCGGAATCCCCACCCCGCCCCCCACCAGGCAGGCCAGCTCGATCCCCTGCGGAATCGTGAACCCCGTCCCCAGCGGCCCGATCAGCGACACCGTCTGCCCCGGCAGCATCTGCGCCAGCAGCAGCGTCCCCCGCCCCACCACCCGGTGAATGATGTCCAGCTCCGTATAGCCGTCCGGCCAGATGCGGTGGTCCGCCAGCGAAAAGGGCCGCCGCAGGTAGGCCAGGGGGGCGTTGAAGTCCGGATCCGACGGGCAGGGCCGCGGCAGGGCCACCGGCGAATCGCCCTTAAAGGATTCGGGCGGCGGCCAGTCAAAGGCCCGCGGCCCCGGGTCGTGGTCCGCGGAGGGGGCAAACCGCGGGTCGCGGCAGTCAATCTCCACGAACTGCCCCGGCGTGCTTCGCGGAAACCGCGGCAGGCTCAGTACCAACCGGTAGTGATCCGTGCATAAACGAATGTTTTCCTTCACCGTCGCCACGTAACGCCCCCGCGGACTCGTCGGCGTAGGCCGGATCCGCGGCTCGCTCGATGTCGCTCCCCCCGCGGGTTGGCGGGTTCGCCCTGGCATAGATCCTCCGCTGCTTCCGATAATGACCCCCGAAGTCTAGCACAGGGGCCGACCCCGGGCGATGGCCGCTCCCTTTTGCCCAATTTCCCAGAAACGTTAGGGCGCTGTTCACATTTGGGAAGATACCCCCCGCCGCCCCCCCGCGCGCCCTATCCTCCGTCGCGGGAAACACCTATACCCCTGACCACAGGCTCCCCCTTTTTCTCGGAACCACTTAAATTCCTCATGTTTTCGCCGGGTCCGATACGATAGAAAGGGTAGGACAATGGCCCCGCAAGTCTTTGGACAGACTACGCAGGCGGGACCGGGATCCGTGTTGTATTTAGGCTGCGTGAGAGGTTTGTCATGAGCATCTCCCCGATTGGGTCCAACTCCCCGATCACGCGCCTGCAGGGAAGCAAGGCGACCACCGAGATCCAGAGTTCGCAGGATGTGAACACCAGCAGTGCCACCGACACCGTCGAAATCAGTGACGGAGCACGCTACCTGGCCCATCTCAAAAGCCTTCCCGACGTCCGGGAAGACAAGGTTCAGGCGGCCCGGGCGTCGATCGCCTCGGGCAAGTTTGAAACCCCCGACCGCATCGACGGCACCGTCGATCGCCTGCTGAGCGAGCTGGCATAACGGCCAACTTGCCTCAAAAACCCGGCCGCCCAAAAGGGCGGCCTTTTTTTTGTTTTGCCACCGCGCGCCCCGACGCCGCCGCCCCTCCTCAGAGGGCCTTCGTTCCCGCGTGCAACGCCGGGTTCGCTTGAAAAATTAGCAGAAAATAAACAAAAAATGCCACCGCATTCAGCAGCATAAGTCCCGGCTTCCTGTAAACGTGCGCCTTCGTGCAAAGCGTGATCGCCAACGCTACCCAAAACACCAGCGGCACCATCATCGCCAACGCGATAATCAGCCAGTTGTCGTCGAACGTCGCGACCAACAGCCCCCAGTATGCCCATACAAGCATCCCCAACGCCGCGACGCCCGTCATGGCCATCGCCCCTTGCGCCACATCCACTCCCCCCACGCACGCCGCTAACACCAGCACGAGCCCCGCCACATGCACGTAAAGCCACGGCTGCGCCACCACCCACCGCCACCCCGTCTCCTCCACTTTCTGCCCCACCCGCCCTGTATCCGCCACCGTCGTCACCCCTCGCTTCGCCTGCTTTTTCGCCGGCTTTTCCACCGTCGGCGGAACGTACACTCGCTCCTCCAGCGCCTCCGCCGCATTCTCTGCCGCCGCCAACGCCGATAAGTCGTATTCCCCGTCCGCCCCCCCCTCCTCCGTCGCAACAGTCGCCGCCACCGCCCCCGGCACCCCAATCCCTCCCCCGCACCCTTTGCACCGCACCCGCTTCCCCGCCAGCTTCCGGCTCACCTGGTACGTGTTCCCACACCCACGACAGACCACATCAATCGGCATCGCCTTCTCCTTCTCGACGAAATGACCGGCACGTGAAAAGGATGCCCGTTTTGCCGGCTTCCTGCACGCACCGGGAACCTATTCTAACGAGAAGAGCTGAGCTCGTAAATAAAATTCCTGAGTGGAGCTTCGTCTTCCGCC
>CALCHA010000397.1 GCA_937901265.1 uncultured Phycisphaerales bacterium | reverse complement strand
CTCTTCCGATCTGTGCCCAGGAAGTTTCAGCAGGAAGCGCTGCTGGTTGGCATCGTCCTGGCGCTGATCTTCCGCGGTATCTTCATCGCGCTCGGCGCGGTGGCGATCAAGGAGTTCTCCTGGGTGTTCTACATCTTCGGCGCATTCCTGCTGATCACGGCGATCAACCTCGTACGCGACACCGAGCACGACGATGACGGTGAAAACGCCGTCGTGCGGTTCGCGAAGCGCTACTTCAACACGTCCGACAAATGGCTGGGCCTGAAGCTGATCGTCCGACGAGATGGCAAGTCATACATCACGCCGATGTTCCTGGTGATCCTGTCGCTGGGCCTGCTGTTCATGGGGATGCACGTCATCAAGGAAGCGGTCAGCGGGGCGGCGCCGAACCGCGATTTTCTCACCCTTCTGGCGCTCGCCAAGGGCTATCCGACCGCGCTGACGTTTCTGGCGGCGGTGCTGGCGATCGTTCTGCAAAGCTCCACCGCGACGATCGGGCTGGTGATTTCGCTGGCCGCGGCGAATGCGGCGGCCCGTCATCCCGGGCTGCAGATGGACCTCTCGCTGGCGCTTCCGGTGGTGCTGGGGGCGAACATCGGCGTGGGGATCACGACGCTGATTGTCGGTTTCGGGCGCATCGAATCGCGGCGGCTGGGCGTCGCCAATCTGATCGCCAAGATCGTCACCGCGTCGCTCATTCTCGGGCTGCTTCCGGAGGTCATCTTTCTCCTGGGCAACACGCCGGGCACGGTCGTCAACCAGACAGCCAACGCCCACACGGGCTTTAATGTTCTCAAGGCGATCCTCGCGATTCCCCTGATCGCCCCGCTCTGCCGCCTGGTGGAGCACCTGATGCCCGCCAGCCGCGCCGGCGAAAAGCCCGCCTTCGGGCCGCGCTACATCCAGAATGGCCCCTTCGACGGTGCCACGCTGGCGATGGCCCAGAGCGCCCGGGAAATCATGTACGCCGCCGACATCGTGCGCTCGATGCTGGAAGACCTGTGGCGGGCGCTAAAAACCAATGACGAGAAGCTGGTGCGGCAGATCGCGGAGCGCGACAACCAGGTGGACCTGCTCGACGCGGAGATCAAAAAGTTCCTCGCCCGCATGAACGGGCAGCCGATGGACCAGCAGGAATCGCAGGAGCAGCTCCGCCAACTGCGCTATCTTGCCGAGCTGGAAAGCATCGGCGACATCATCGACAAGAATCTCTGCCGGCTGGTGCTCAAGAAGATCAACCTCAACATTGATTTCCCGGCCGCCACCTGGCGCGAGCTGGATGATTTCGACAAAAAAGTGCTGGAAAACATGCTGCTGGCGGATACGGCGTTTCAGACGCGCGACCGGGAGCTGGCGGAAAAACTGCTGCGACACAAGGATCACATCGACCTGCAGATTCGGCAGATGCGCGACGCCCATTTCGTCGCCCTTCCCGGACAGAGCGAAGTCGATTACGAATCCAGCGCCATTCAGCTCGATCTGCTGACCAACCTCAAACGCATCAACTCGCACGTCTCACACGTGGCTTATGCGGTCATCCACGGGGGCGACTATCCCACCGCCGTCTCCGCCAACCCGGTGACGTGAACGCGGCCTCCAGGCGGCGCGGGGGCATCGGCAGGGCGATTCACTTCCCCAGGAAGTACAGCGCCGCGTACACCTTCGGATCGATCAGCACTCCGGCGCGGAATTTTGCGGCCAGCCACGCATCCACCTCCGCCAGCGGCACCTCGTGCAGCGTGATCTGCTCCGTGCCGTCGCCCTGCGCCGCGCCGCGCTTCGTCAGGCCGCTGGCACGCACCAGCATGATGCGTTCAGACGCAAGACCAGCCGACGTCGGCCCTTCGGAGAGCAACTCGACGCATTCCGCGCTGTAACCGGTTTCTTCGAACAGCTCGCGTTGCGCGGCGAGCTCCCACGCTTCGTTCTCGTCGCCATCATGATCACCCACGAGGCCGGCGGGAATCTCGATGACTTCCGCGGCAAGAGGGACGCGGAACTGGCTGATGAGCAGGACGCGGCGGTCGGGCGTCATGGCGATGATGCCGACGGGGGTGTTGCCGCGGGTGCGTTCGACGAATTCCCACCCCCCCACCGAGACCATGGCGATGAACTTGCCGCGGCAGAGGGTCTGTTTTTCGGGGAGATCGTGCATGGCGTGTGTTGCTGCAAAGCGGGTGGCTGGAGGGCATTGTCGCAGCGCGCGACGCAGGCCGCACCCTTTTGATGGCGCGAAGCGGAAGGCCCGTTTTGCTATCCGCCCGGCCCCCTTCCGGCATACACTTGGGGGCATGATGCAAACGGCCTTTCCGTTCCTTGACGCCTCCCGTTTGTTGACGCTCATTGACCACGAGCTCGAACTGGTCGAGCCGTCGCCCCATCTGGTCACCGAACTGTACGCCGCCTGCCAGCACCCGCTGACCTGCCGCGACATGCCGGCGATGGCCCACACGACGCGTGACGGTCTGCTGAGTTTTCTCGCGAACAACCCGGGGGGACGCTCCGCCCCGATTCCGGAGCGCGGCATTGCGCCGGGATACACGTTCTGGATGCGTCTCCGCCACGTGGTTCCGCTGAACCCGCGCCTCCCGCCGCCGCCGGTAGCGATGGCGGGGTCGATCTCGCTGCGTATTGGGCACAGCGGGAATCTGGACTGGTTTCTGGGGCATCTGGGCTACCACGTGCTGCCCCCCGCGCGGGGCCGCGGGTTCGCCGAGCGCGCCTGTCGCCTGCTGCTGCCTCTGGCCCGCGCGCATGGGCATGCGCATTTGTGGATCACCTGCAACCCGGAAAATGCCGCGAGCCGGCGGACGTGTGAGCGACTGGGGGCACGCTTCATCGATATCGTGCCCGTGCCGCCGGACAACGCGCTGTACGCCCAGGGGGACCGGTTCAAGTGCCGCTATCGGCTGGACTTGTAGGGATCTGCCGTGCGAGGCCGGCGGCGCGCAACCGGACCTCTCAAACAGCATCAGGGCTTGACCCATGTGCCGGCGAGCAGGGCTTCGACCTCTGCGCGGGGAGGCATCGCGGCGAGCGCCCCGCGCTTCGTGCAGGTCAGAGCCCCCGCTGCGTTGGCGAACCGTGCCGCCTGCTCCAGCGGCATGCCCTCCGCCAGGCCGACCGCCAGCGCCGCATTGAAGGCGTCTCCCGCCCCGGTCGTGTCCAGCACCGGCACGCGGAAGCCCGACACGTGCTTCACCACCGTGCCCGCCGCCGCCACCTTGCCCTGCTCCTCCGGCCGCTGCACGATGACGGCGCCCTGCGAACCCATCTTTACGATGACGATGCGCGTGCCTCGAAGGAGAAAACGTTCCGCGGCGCGGCGCGCGTCGTCGGCGGTGCGTACGGGAATGCCGGTGAGCAGTTGTGCTTCGGTCTGGTTGGGGGTCAGGATGTCGACGTGGTAGAGCGATTCGGGCAGGCCCTCCGGTGGTGCGGGGGCGGGATCCAGAATGGTCAACACGTTGGAGCGCTTGGCCAGCGCGATGCCGCAGGCCACGGTGTCGTAGGGAATTTCGAGCTGCACCGAGAGAACGACGGCGGCTTCGATGGTTTTGCGTTGAGCCAGCAGGTCGGTGGCGGTGAGCAGGCGATTGGCCCCCCCCGCCACGACGATGGCGTTCTCGCCGTGGCGATCGACCACCACCATGGCTGTGCCGGTGGGAGCGTGCCGCGAGCGCAGGACGGAGGCGGTATCGACTTTGGCCTTGGTGAGTGCGGCGAGGATCTGGTCGGCGAAGAGGTCTTCGCCGGTCCTGCCGATGAGGCGGCTGCCCGCGGAGCGTTTGGTCCACAGCTTGCCAGCCGCGGCCGCCTGATTGGCACCTTTGCCGCCGGGGGATTGCACAAGGTCCTGGCCCATAACGGTTTGGCCGGGCAGGGGCATGACTTCGGTGCGGGCGATAAGGTCCATGTTGAGCGAACCGACGATGACGACGCCGGACTTGGGGCCGGCGGGTGACGCACGTCCGGGCGAGAGCGAGGGCAGGGCTTCGAGCTTTTTGCGCAGGGGCACTGCAGGGGCGGCCACGGGCGCAGCTTTGGGCGGTGTCGGGGCGGCCTTGGGGGCCGCGGGCCGATGGGTCGGAGGTGGGGCTGGCTTTTTGGCCATCAACTTTCGTCTCCCGCTTGTCGCTGCACCAGGGATAAAGGGCCCACAGGCAAAGCGTCAGGACAAAACACACCGACGAAATTATCACTCGCTACGAGATATAATCATGGACATATAAGCACTATTCAAATTGCTCAACAATTCGGTCGAACTCATCCAGCGAGAAGTACTGAATCACGATCTTGCCTGTGTTTTTCTTTTTGCTGGGGAAAATGCGTAGTTTCGTGCCTAGCTTGCGGGAGAGATCCTGCTCGAGTTCCACCACATGGGCGCTCTTTGCGGCAAGCGTACGGGTGTGGCCGGTCACTTCGGTCGTGGTGGGTTCGGGCGGGGGGGGCGGCTCCGCGGTCACCAATTCTTCAAGTTTGCGGACGCTGAGGGCTTCGGTGACGGTGCGGTTGGCGAGGGCATCCTGTTGGCCAAGATCGCTGACGCCCGCCAGCACTTTGGCATGACCGGCCGAGAGGATGCCGCGGGAAACAAGGTCCTGGACGCCGGGATTCAACTCCAGCAGGCGAAGGAAGTTAGAGATCGGCGCCCGGTCT
>CALCHA010000396.1 GCA_937901265.1 uncultured Phycisphaerales bacterium | reverse complement strand
GGATGCGGTCGCCGGCGGTGGAGAAGAGGGTGACGAGGGATCGTGTGGGGAAGAGGCCGGGGGCTTCGATGGTGAGGATGTCGTGCCAGAGGAGGGCGTCGGCGGAGCGCTGGAGGGTGGCGTGGCCGCCAGAGTCGGTGCGGATGGTGAGGGGCGGGCCCGAGTTGGCGTCGGCGGGTGAGAGGGTGATGGTGGCGCCGGCGATGGTGTGATTTTGGACATCCGTCAGCGTGAGGTGCAGGGTGGCGGGCTTGAGGTCGAGCGCAAAGAGAGGAGCGGGCAGGAGGAGGGCGAAGAGGGCGGCGCGCGGCAAGGGAAGCATGCGGGGTAAAACGCGCCGCGGGCGGAAAAGTTTCATGAGCTTGCTCTCGGAACGAAGCGCGGGTAAAGGATTTTGAACACAATGACAGCCACGGCGTTCGGATGCGGGAGATGACATGCCGGAACATTCAGATCGCATTACGCCGTCAGATCGCTCTCCGCCACCACGTTTTGATGATGGCGAGATGCTGGCACTCTACCAAACGGGGCGGTACGAGGCACTGTGCGACCAGTTTTTGTCGGTGCTGCGCTACTTTCACGAGAACACGCTCACGCAGCTCTCCGCCGGGCAGGCGATGTTCATCGAGCGGTTCATCGAGGTGTTTCTGACGCTCTTCACCAGTCCGGGGCTGGCGGTGGCGGAGCGACAGGTGGGGCCGTTCATTGCGGTGACGCGCACCATCTCCAATTTGACGGCCCTGACGCGGTTCGGCACGACGGATGCTTTTCTACCCGGGCTGCTGCAACAGGAGCAGAATTTCGTGCGGCTGCTGCCCCTGCTCTCGGCGAGGAACCGGCACCCGATTGATCGGCGGGCGATTTTTGATGCGAACGCGCCTCTGGCGATCGAATGGTACATGCAATATGCGGGGCATTTCACCAGCGTGCTGAATGAAACGGTGGCGGGCAATCTGCGGGAGCATCTGAGCTTTCGACACCCGGAACTGGGCGTGGGCAACGAACTGCCGGAGGTTTTCTATGGCTCCACCTATGTTGACGAACACATTGATCGGGGCATCAAGGCGTGGATGAACGCCTCGATGCGGCGTCGCTATCGGGATCCTCCGCGGGTCGCGCCCGATTCGCGAAAAATTGCGGTGATCTCGGGAAGCTGGTGTCCGGGGCATTCGTCGCGGCGGATTTACGATGGCTGCTTTGAAGCGCTGCGTGCGAATTATGACCTGACGCTTTTCCATGTGGGAACCGGAGGCGAGCCCGATGCGGCCATGTTTGATCGTGTGGTGAAGATTCCCCGGATGCATGAGCCCCACGCCCTGGGTCCCCTGGAAGGGGGCGGGTTTGGCATGCTGATCTTCGCGGAGGTGGGGATGGGGCTGGAGACCGTCATCCTCGCCAATCGTCGGCTCGCGCCGATTCAAGTATGTCTCCTTGGGCATTCGGTCAGCACCTGGGGGGCGGATGTCGATTATTTCATTTCCGGTGCCGCTTGCGAGGTAACTGACGAGCCGGAGCGGCATTATTCGGAGCGGCTGGTGTTGCTGCCGGGGATGGGCGTGGTGCACGAGGTGCCGCGGGTGGCTCGCCCCGAGCGCGGCTCCTCGAACGACTTTGTCATCAATTGTCCCTGGAGCTGTCAGAAGGTCAGCCATCGGCTGCTGCGGCTGATGAAGCAGATCCTGAGCGCAGCGTCACGCCCGGTGCGGTTTCGCCTCTTTCTGGGAGGGACCAGCGGGCGGGCCAACGATCACCTGCCGTTCCTCCGTGACATTCAAGGGCAGTTGGGCGAAGAGCGGGTGGAGCTGGTGGTCGATATGCAGCCCGGGTCGTATATGGCACGGATGAACGAGGGGGAATTCACGTTGGATTCGGTCCATTTCGGGGGATGCAACATCGTTTCTGATTCGCTCTATCTGCGGATTCCCACGATCTGCCGCGAGGGCGACAGATGGTACAACCGCATCGGTCCGGAGATGCTGCGTCGGGTGGGGTTGGCGGAATGCGTGGCCTGCAGCGATGAGCAGTACGTGGCGTTGGCGCTGCGGATGATTCAGGATGACGCATGGCGCGGGGCGCTGCGGCAGCGGCTGGAGGCGGCGGATCTGGAGGCGACGATCTACGACCGTGCCGAGGCCGGGCATTTCGCCCGCGCCATCAATTACCTCACGGAGAACCACGCGCGGTTAAGCGCTGGGACGGACCGCACCGCGATCCGCATTTAGGGCTTCTTAAGGTCCTTTTTGACGGCGTCGTACTGCGCCATCTTTTCCGGAATGACGGCCCCGCGGTTGTTGAAGAGCGCCTGGTTGGCGTTGTTGGCGGTGGGCTCCCAGATGAAGGTGCCCAGACCGCGCTGGTCGGGCAGGTTCAGCATGATGTCGTTGGCCTGAATGGCGTTGGCGTCGACTTCGGCCATGACGAAATGGAGCTTCGGGTAGCGGGCAGCGAGGTCGTCGAAGTTGGCCTTCCACTTCGCGGGCGGGCCTTGCCATTTTTCGTAGCAGGAGAGTCCCAGGACGTCGAAGGAGACGCCGTGGGAGAGGGCATTGTCAACCCAGGTCCGGGCGACGGGATTGTTGCCGCCCTTGTCGATGTGCAGCATGGTGAGGATCCTGGGGTCGACTTCTTTGACCGCCGAAAGGCCGGCCTTCAGAAACTCCGCAAGCTGGTCCCAGTTTTTGGTGGTGCCGCCCTTGTCCGTCATCATCCCCGGGGTGATTTCGTTGCCCACCTGCACCATGTCGGGCTCGGCCCCGGCGTTTTTCAATTGCGTGAGGGCGTCCTTGGTGTAGTCGTGCAGCTTCTTCGCGAGGTCCGCGCCGGAAAGGTCGGCCCAGGAGGCGGGCGTGTACTGCTTGCCCGGGTCGGCCCAGGCGTCGGAATAGTGGAAGTCGATGAGCAGCTTCAGTCCCGCCGCTTTGACGCGCTTGGCCATTTCGATGGTGTGCGGAAGGTCGCAATAGCCTTGGGCGGAGTAGGGCCGGTCCTTGGGGGTGGCCTTGGTGGGATCGACGAAGGTGCGGAGGCGGATGTAATTGAAACCGTGGTCTTTGAGGATTTGCAGGATGTCCTCCTGCTTGCCATTGTCGGAGTAGCGAGCGCCCGAGGCTTCGCGCTGCTGCACCCAGGA
>CALCHA010000395.1 GCA_937901265.1 uncultured Phycisphaerales bacterium | reverse complement strand
GCCCCCTGAACGATCGGCCCCACGACGATCCCCGCATGATTCCCCTGGCGCAGCAAGCGGCGCATCGTGTCCAGAGCCGCAGGCACCGCATCGGTCGTCCGCGGAGCGCGCACAAAATCCGCCGCGAAGCACAAGCCGCGAAAAGCATCGTGAAACGCCCCGATTCCCCCGACGCTCACTGCCCCCACGGTGTCGCCATGATAGGCCCCCTCCAGCGCGAGGAACCGCCCCTCCTTCTGCCCGCGCATCTGGTACGCCATCTTGCAGGCCACCTCGACGGCCGTGCTTCCATCATCAGAGTAAAACACCCGGTCCAGCGCCAGACCGCACGAGCGGGCCAGTTCCACCAGCCGTTTGCCCAACAGCGCCGCGGGGACGTTGGTCAGTCCCAGCAGCGTCGTGTGGGCGATTTTCGTGAGCTGGTCGCGCACCGCTTCATCCAGTTCCGGCACGCAATGGCCATGCACGTTGCACCAGATCGAGCTGGATCCGTCGATATAGCGGCGGCCCTCGGTATCGATCAGGAACTCCGCCTGGCCGCGCTCAATGACGATGATCTCCTTTTCCTCGCACCAGGGCTTCATCGGCGTGAAGGGGTGCCACAGGAATTCGCGGTCCCACGCAGCCAGCTCCTGCGTGGAATAGCCGCCCCGCGCCCCGTCCGCCGGTTGCCTCATGCCATGATCCCTCATTCCGCGGTCACTCATCATTCGTGCGTCATCATTCGTTGGTGCAGTCCTGGCTATAATGATCCACTTCCCCGACGAGGTCCACCATGCCCGACGCCCGCCCGGATGCTCACGCCCTCGCACTCCAGCACATGCTCGAACATGATCTGCGTCGGCGCGGCATCATGGCGGCTCCGGTGCTCGAGGCGATGGCCAGCGTTCCCCGGCACCTGTTCGTCGCCGCCGAACATGAGCATCGCGCTTATGCCGATGAAGCCCTTCCCTCGTCGGATGGGCAGACCATTTCCCAGCCCTACATGGTCGCGGCGATGACCCAGGAACTGGCGACCGCTCCCGGACAGCTCATTTTGGAACTGGGCACTGGCACCGGCTATCAGACGGCCGTCCTGGCGACACTCGTCGGACCCGCTGGCCGTATCCTCACCATCGAACAGGTACCCGCGCTGGCGGCCGCGGCCCAGCGCCGCCTGCTGCAGATGAGCTATGCCAACGTCTCCTTTTGCACCGGCGACGGGTCCACCGGGTGGCCGCGGGAACGCTGGGGCGAGGCCGCCGCTCCACGGTTCGATCGCATCCTCGTCACGGCTGCTGCCCCGAGCATTCCCCAGCCGCTGATCGACCAGCTCGCACCCGGTGGCCTCCTGCTGTTGCCGCTTGAAAATCCCAAGACCCGCCACGAAATGCTCACGCGTATCGAACGCACCGCCGACGGCCTCCGGCAGACCGAACTCTTCGCCTGCACCTTCGTCCCCCTCCTCGGCGAACATGCCTACCAGACGCCGCCCACCCCACGCGGGTAAGCCCTTTGCGTTCGCCATAAACTTCCCTCCCTCCACGCCCTTCATTTCGTTCGCGCTGCGATCATTGTCAGAGCCTCATCGATCGTCTGCGCCAGATAGGCGGCATCCTCCTTCGTCAAACACATCGGCGGCTTGATGCGCAGGACGTTCCCATACAGACCCCCCTTGCCCAGCAGGACGCCGCGCTCGCGCGCCAACTCCAGAACCTCCGCCGTCTCGGTGCTGGCGGGCTCCTTGGTCTGCCGATCCCGCACCAGCTCCACGCCCAGCATGAGCCCCATGCCGCGCACATCGCCGATCAACGGCTGCTTCTCCATCAACTCCATCAGCAACCCTTTCAGGTACCCTCCAACCTCCCGGGCGTTCCGCTGAATGCCCTCCGCATCGATCACTTGCAGCGTGGCCAGGCCCTGAGCCATGGAAATCGGATTGCCGCCGAACGTGTTAAAATGGATGCGGTTCTTCATCATTTTCGCAATGTCCGGCCGGGTCGTCATAGCGCCCAGCGGAATGCCGTTGCCGATGCCTTTGGCCATGGTGACCATGTCGGGGGTAACGCCCCAGTTTTCAAAGCCCCAGAAGTGATCGCCGGTGCGGCCGAAACCCGTCTGCACTTCATCCGCGATGCACAGCCCGCCATACTTCCGGACGATGTCATACACGATCTTGAAGTACTCCGGCGGCGGCACCACCACGCCGCCAACGCCCTGGATCGGCTCCCCGATAAATGCCGCGACCTGGCCGCTCGTTTCATAGCGAATGAGCTCTTCGGTGTCCCGCGCGCACTTGACCCCGCACGACGGGTAGGTGAGGCCCAGCGGGCAGCGATAGCAATAACCCGGCGTTGCATACTTGTTGTTGGCTGACACGTTGCTCTTGAACTTCCAGGAGGAATGCGCCACCGCGCCCATGGTGGCTGACGTCCCGCCGTGATAGCCGTTGCGCAGCGAAATGATGTCCACGTTGCCGGTGAACTCCCGCGCGCTCAAAAACGCCACCTCGTTGGCCTCGCTGCCGGAGTTGGTGAAGTAGCTCTGCGTCAGCCCGCTGCCGGCCGGAAAATGCTCCGCCAGGAGCTTGCCGAACTCGCCGATGGTCGGATGCAGATAAATCGTCGTCGCATGGGTGAGCGTCTCCACCTGCCGCTGCACCCGCTCCACGACGCGCGGATGGCAATGCCCCACCGAGACCGTCACGATCCCGGCGAAGCCATCCAGGTACTGCTTGCCCGTCTCATCCCACAGGTACTGCATGTTCCCCTCCACGATCATGAGGGGTTCCTTATAGATATGAAACAAGCCCGGCGACAGGTACTGCTCCCGCGTGGCGACCACCTCCGCCTTGCTGGGTCCTGTGTACGGACGCGGCCGATGATTCGCCATCGGCAATGACACCCGCCGTGCTGCGGGGGCCGCGGGAGAATGGGCGGGCACGAGGGGGCGGGGATCGATCGTGGTCATGGACAACTCCACCGGGTGAATGACCTGGAAAGCGTCGAACGAACCGCGTCACATTACCGTTTTCTCGAACAAAATAACAGGTAGCCGCACAAAGCTGGACAACCTCTCGACTTTGTCTGTATACCCATCATTTGTTGCCGGGCACAGGCTTACGCACAGGGAGACCCTCCATGACCGTCGCACCCCTCCCCGCCGCCGCGCCACCCTCGCTGCCCTACCTCGCCGCAGGAATGTGGAAAACGTCGCCATCGCCCCGCTCCTCCAACGTGTTCAATCCCTCTACGGGCAAGGTCATCGCCACCTTGCCGCTGCTCGCCGCTGCGGAGATCAACGCAGTAGTCGAGGCCGCCCACGCCGCCTTTCCCGCCTGGGCCGAAACGCCCGTCGTCGAACGCTGCCGCGTGCTGTTCAAATATCGCGAACTGCTCCTCGCCCACGCCGACGAGCTGGCCCGGACGGTGACGCGCGAGCATGGCAAGACGGCCGTCGAAGCCCGCGCCTCCGTGCAACGCGGTATCGAAGTCGTCGAATTCGCCTGCGGCATCCCCTCGCTCATCATGGGCCAGTCGCTCCAGAACATCGCCCGCAACGTCGATTGCGAAACCATCCGCCACCCCCTGGGCGTTTGCGCCGGTATTACCCCCTTCAACTTTCCCATCATGGTGCCGCTCTGGATGTTCCCCATTGCCCTGGCCTGCGGCAACACCTTCATCCTCAAGCCTTCCGAAAAAGTGCCCCTCTCCGCCAACCTTCTCGGCAAGCTGCTCGTCGAGGCCGGCATCCCCGACGGCGTCTTCAACATCGTTCACGGCGACAAAGAGGCTGTCGACACGCTCCTGCACCATCCGCTGATCACAGCCATCTCCTTCGTCGGCTCCACGCCCATCGCCAAGTACATTTACGAGACCGGATCGCGCCACGGCAAGCGTGTGCAGGCCGCCGGCGGGGCCAAAAACCACCTTATCATCATGCCCGATGCCGACCTCGACCAGGCCGTCGCCGCCCTCCAGGCCTCCGCCTTCGGCTGCGCCGGCGAACGCTGCATGGCCGGCTCCATCGCCCTTTCGGTGGGGGGGATCAGCGACACCCTCGTCGAAAGACTCGTCGACAAAGCCTCCAAAATGAAGGTCGGCCCCACCGAAAACGACGACACCATGGAGATGGGCCCCGTCATCACCAAAGATCACCTCAATAAAGTAAAATCCTACCTCGACATCGCAACGCAGGAAGGCGCCACGCTCGCCCTTGATGGCCGCGTAACCCTTCAGAATTCGGAATTCAGAATTCAGAATTCTGAAGGATTTATCCTTCCGCCCTCCATCCTCGATCAGGTAAAACCCGGATCGAAACTCGCCACCGAAGAAGTCTTCGGCCCCGTCCTCTCCGTCGTCCGCGCCCAGACCCTCGACGAGGCTCTCGCCATCGGCAAAAATTCCCCCTTCGGCAACGGTGCCTCCATCTTCACCCGCGACGGCTACGCCGCACGCCAGTTCAAACACCACTTCAATGCCGGCATGATCGGCATTAACATCGGCGTCCCCGCTCCCATGGCCTGGTTCCCCTTCACCGGGTGGAACCAAAGCTTCTTCGGCGACCTCCACATCCAGGGCACCGAAGGCGTCCACTTTTACACCCAGCAGAAAACCACCATGACCCGCTGGTTCCAATCCACCACCGAAAGCGCCCACGACCCCGTCTGGCGCAGCAAATAAGCCGCCCCAGCTCCTCCCCGTCCAGCTTTTCTTTCTCCGCGTTGAGACCCTGTCCGCTTCCGCGTAGAATAGGGCTTTCCAGCCCCACCCGAGGACCCCATGGCCGAAATCAAAGACAAGACCGTTCTTATCGTCGACGATGATCCCGACGTCGTCACCTTCATCACCATGGCCCTGCAGGAACAGGGGGCCAGGGTCTTCCAGGCCATCGACGGCTCACAGGCTGTCGACGTCTGCGAGAAAGAGAACCCCGACCTCGTGATTCTCGATATGATGCTGCCAAAACGTTCCGGCTTTCTTGTCCTTGAACGCATCAAAAAGGGCAAGCCCAAGCACGCCAAACCGCGCGTCATCATGATCAC
>CALCHA010000394.1 GCA_937901265.1 uncultured Phycisphaerales bacterium | reverse complement strand
TCGCCGCCGACGCCAAAATGGCGATCCGCCAGCGTCACGGCGAGTTTCTCCGGATGCTGCACCTGCTGCGCGAAGGCGTCGATGTAGACGTAATCGTTGCCGATGCCGTGCATTTTGACGAACTGCATCGCGCACCGCTCCTGCCGAAAAGAACCAAGCGCGGGATTGTAGCCGATGGGGAGCCGATTTTAGCAACCCGGCGTTTCGCGGCGTCGGTCCGGGCGTCATTCGTCCTCTTCTCCGCGCCAGTGCACCCCGGAGAGTTCATTCTCCGAGTCGCGTTCGACGACCACGTCGGCGGAGGCTTTGGTGGATTCGGCGATGCGCGCGTTGGGGAGGTCGATGCGTTTGACCCAGCTCTTGGCATCTTCGACGGTTTTTCCCCCCTTGATGTGCCGCTCCATGAGCTTCATCATGATCATGGGGGCGGGGCCATCGACGTAGATCTTGACATCGAACAGTTCGGGCAGGCCGGCGAAGGGGCCACGGTCGACGAGCAGGTAGTTGCCTTCCACGACGACAAAATTAGAGATCAGCGGGATGCGGTATTTGTTGGGCACGACGTCGTGCGCAAAGCGGGAATAGCCGGGCCAATCGACCACTTCTTTGTGGTCGCGCAGATGGTGAAGGTGGCGCTTGAGGCCGGGGATGTCGAGGGTGTCGGGCTGCCCCTTGACGTCAAGAAGGCGGATTTCCTGGCCGTCGGGCAGCTTGCGGAAATGCGCCTCGAGGTACTTGTTGGGGAAGTGGAAGCCATCCATGGGCAGGGCCACGCTGTGCGCTTCCTGATGCATCATCTGCTTATAAACCAGCCAGTTGAGCTGTTCGGCGAAGACGGACTTGCCGACGCCCGGCGGCCCGCCAACGGCGATGAGCAGTCGCCCCGGCTGCTTCCGCTGCCAGAGGCCGCGCAGCCGCCCGAGCAGCGGTCGCCAAAACGCCGACCAGGCATGCGTCGTGATGACCGTGGTGATGGCGTGGTCATTGATCGTGAGTTCGAAGGGTCTGTTGAGGAACCAGGGTATCGGCGGGATGACATCAACACTCAAGGCACGCCCCCTCTCAAAATGTGACGCCCCCCATTAAACCACAACCTCCGCTCATCGCCAATGCCTCACCTTTTTCTATTCCCCCGAGCGCTCGTCACTTCACGGGGGTCATCTGGCACTCGCCCTTGCGCGCGGCATTGCCCGCACACCCCGTCCCCGCGCAGTAACCGCAGGAAAATTCGCTTTGCACGCAGTGCCCGATCCGCTCCACCATCACCGCGGCAATCTTGTCATCCAGGCCCAGCGGCTGGGTCACGTGGAACTTTACCCCCCGATGCCGCGCCGCCGCTGCCGCCGCAAGCGTCGGGATGTCCGTCGTGGAATGCCGCCCCGGTGAAAGAAAGTAGGGGTGGATGATCACCAGCGTGGCGCCCTGCCCGACGCAGCGGTCAAACGCCTGCTCGATCGTGGGATCGCACAACTCCATGTGCGCAGGCTCGACGATGGCCACGCCGGAGACCCGCTTGAACATCCGTGCGACGTCCACCAGCATTTCATTGGCGGCCGCCTTCTTGGAGCCGTGATCGACGACCACGAGCCCGACGATTTCTCCCGCGACGTTTAGACCCAAAGACATGAAAAACCTCAAACCAGCAACCACGACAGAGTCTGCAAAATCGATGCGTGCGGGAACATTATATCCCTGATCCGCGCCCCGGAACCAAGGGGATGGGAGGAGAGCTTAATTCTTTTTCGGCGCGCTTGCGGACGCCTCGGCGGCGGCTTCGGCTTCCGCCCGTTTGCGGGCGCGGAACAGCTTGCGCAACCGCGCCCCCGGGCTCATGTCGGGGTTCAATGGGCCTCGGCGATCGTCCGGCGGCGCATTGACCATGTCGTAGTTGGTGGTGTCCTTCTCTCGACGGGCGCTGACGAAGCCCCACAGCACGACCATGTCCGCCACCAGCGGAATTGCCACGAGTACCCCCAGAAATCCGAAGAGCATGCCGAAAACCAGCACGGAGATGATCGTCACCAGCACCGGCAACTCGACCCCGAACCGCATGACCATGGGCGAGATGGTGTAGCTCTGGACGGTCTGAATGATGATGAACATGCCGACGACGTAGAAAAACTTGTCCGGGTCCGCCACCAGCGTCAGCAGGAGGGCCGGCAGGGCCCCGATCAGCGGCCCGATGTTCGGAATCAAC
>CALCHA010000393.1 GCA_937901265.1 uncultured Phycisphaerales bacterium | reverse complement strand
GCAGGCGCGGCCGCGATGTTGCGGATCACATCCCGCCGCGTCGCCCCATTGAGCTGCAGCTTCGCCGTCGTCGCGTTGTCCGCAAACTGGTCCTGCCCCACCAGGAAATCCACCGACTCCGCCGTGTAGTTGCTCTGCAGCTTTCCATCCGCATTCAGCTCATCCAGTCGCAGCCCGACCCCCGGACGCCCCGAAAACGTGAGCTGGTGGTCCGGCGTCAGCACCGCGTTGGGCGCGATCAGCCGGTACTCCGTGCGCTTGTCGCTGGCGGCGTCGCGCGCGATGAAGGTCAGCGGTTTCCCCGCCGCCCCGGCGCTCTTCCACGCGTCATACATCCGTGAGTTGATCGTCTCGATCGTGTAGCGGTCTTCCATGTCCGAGATGTACCTGGCGATATCGGGGAAGGGATAGGGATTCTCAATCAGCTCCTTCAATGCCGAGCGATTGTAAAACTTCGGCTTGTCCTTCAGGAACGACGGCACCGGAATCGCACGCCCGCCCGGCGGAAAACTGTCGATCGACCCGGTCACCTTCGTGAAGTTGTTCGGATCAAACGCCGCGGCATCCGTAAGGCGGCAGGTGAAATCCGACGAGTTGGAATCGGGATGATCGGTGATGGTCGCGACCGCGCGCCGCGCAATGATCAAAAACTCCGGCTTGTCGTTCTTCAGCTGCGCCGCCGCCATCCCGTCGAGCACCACGAGCGATACCCCCGGCCGGTCCGTCGCCTCCTCGCTCGCCTTGTCCGCATAGATGATGTACTTGCCGAGCTGAAACTTCTCCTGCCGATTGATCTGGTTCACCAGCAGCGACGCCGCATCACGCCGCACCGCCTGCTCCGTCGCCTGCAGAAAGTGCGGCACCACGTAGTTCACGAAACCCCAGTCCACCGCCGCCAGCAGCACCCCCAGCACCGCCGCCGGAAAGACAATCGAATAAAACGAAATGCCCCCCGCGCGACAGGCGGTCAGCTCGTTGTCCGTGGAAATGCGCCAGTACACCAGCACCGCCGCGAACAGCGCCGCGATCGGAATCGCGTACGCCAGCATCGCCGGCATCAGGTTCATCATGATGGTGATGAGCTGGCGGATATCGACCCCCTGCTTGGTGAAGGGCTTGAACATCCCGCCGAAGGCCAGCAGCGTCGTCAGGGCGCTGGCGGTCAGAAAAAAGATGCGGAGCAGCTCGCGGAAGATGTACCAGTGAAGGGTCTTGTAGACCATGCGTGCCCTTTTTGGGGGTGAGCGGAGCGGGTTACGGGAAACCCGTCATTTGACACAAAACGCCGGGGGAGGTCAACGCGGACAAACATCGCCGCGTCGGCAAGTCGCCCCCTCAAATGCGACCACCCGACGGCGATGTCTTGGACTGCATGGGGCGTTGGCCTATAATCCGCCTCTTTAATCCCAAGCCCAGCCAGAGAGTGACCCAGCGCTTCGAGAACCCAAGCGCGCTTCCATACCGAGGAAACTGCATGTCCTATCGCCTTTCACGTCGCCGCCGGACTTCCGCCATCCGGACCAGCGCCATCGGGTTGTCTCTGACCGGCGCCGTGCTGACCGCCGCCATGCTCGGAGGTTGCGCCTCTCCGCTCTCCAACCCCCTCTCGCTCGGGGCCAACCATTATGCCGACACCCTCATCGCCCGCTCGTTGGCCACCGGCCCCGGCGGAACCGTGGGTGCCATGCCCACCCTCACCGGAGGCGTCACCGAGTACGCACGCGTCGACAGCCCCGGCCCCCTGGCACAGGCGGGCGGCGCCGCCGTCATGCCCGCCGTGACGCCCATGGACACCACCGCCACCCAGCCCGCCATCCCCGTCGCTCCCGCCGGCAGCTCCACCCCGCAGAACCCCGATGGCACCACCGCCGTCGTCCCCATGCCCCTCCCCAACGACCCTCTCGCCAGCCAGCCCCTCGGCTCCTCCAACGCCCAGGTGGATCAGGTCGGCCTCGCCGCGGCGGCCCTGAACCAGCCGGAAACCCAGTTCAACCTCAGCCTCCAGGACGCCATCGCTCGCGCCATGCACAACAACCTCGACATCCGTGTCGACAGCTTCAACCCCGGCATCAAGGAAACCCAGATCATCCAGGCCGAGGCCGCCTTCGATCCCGTCCTCTTCGGCCAATCCAACTGGAGCAGCACCGACGAACCCCTCATCTCCCAGGGCTTCGTCCTCAACGGCCAATCCTGGCAAAACCAGGTCGGCATCCGGCGGCTGCTCCCCTCCGGGGCCACCGTTCAGGCCGCCGCCAACGTCAACTACCTTGACATCTACAATGGCTTCGGCAACGTGGCGCCGACGCTGAAACACTCCTACACCACCAACCTCGCCCTGCAGATCACCCAGCCGCTCTTCCGCGGCTTCGGAGCCAACGTCAACCTCGCCAACGTCTACCTCGCCCAGCGCGATCGCAAAATCGCCCTCTCCACCTTCAAACGCACCGTCATCACCAACGTTGCCAACGTTGAGGAGGCCTACCACAACCTCGTGCTGGCCCGCACCCTCGTGGAAATCCAGCAGCAGCTTCTCACCGCTTCCGAACAAACCGCCGGCCGCGTCCGCGCCCGCATCGACATCGACGCCGACGCCATCGCCGTCAGCGAATCGGTCGCTGCCGTCGAAGCGCGCCGCGCCGAGCTCATCCGCGCCTTCGCCCAGCTCCGCAGCCAGAGCGACCGCCTCAAGGCCCTGCTCAACGACCCCGAACTCAACATCCGCGACAACATGCTCATCAACCCCACCGACCGCCCCACCGCTGAACCCATCATGTTCTCCACCGCCGACGCGATCGTCACCGCCCTCCAGCAACGTACCGAAATTCAGGAAGCCCGCCTGCAGGTCGAACGCGCGGACATCATCGTCCAGGTCTCCAAAAATGACCTCCTCCCCAAGGTCGATCTCACCGCCAGCGTCCAGACCAATGGCCTCGACAACTCCCTCGACCAGGCTTTCACCTCCCAGTTCAACCCCTTCGGCAACTTCCTCGACTTCCGCGCGGGGATCAAAGTGGAATTCCCCCTGGGCAACCGCCAGAGCGAAGCCGAGCATCGGCAGCGCCAGCTTGAACGCCAGCAGGCCATCACCGCCCTCGTCAAGGCCGCCCAGCAGGTCGTCCTCGACGTCAAGCTGCAACTCCGCGACATGCTCTCGAGCTACCAGGAAATTCAGGCCCGCGAACGTGCCCGTGTCTCGGCCGCGCAGGAGCTTCAGGCGATTACCCAGAAGGAACAGATCGTCGCCCTCACCCCCGAGTTCCTCCAGCTCAAGCTCGACAGCCAGAGCCGCCTCGCCCAGGCCGAACAAAACCTCATCCAGGCCATGGTCAATTACAATCTCGCCATCATGCGCCTCGAACAGGCCAAGGGAACGCTGCTCGAGTTCGACCGCATCTCCCTCAGCCCCGCCCCCATCACCCAGGCGGGCGGAGACTTCGGCGCGAAGATCGAGCGTTGCCCCCTCGACGCGAG
>CALCHA010000392.1 GCA_937901265.1 uncultured Phycisphaerales bacterium | reverse complement strand
GCATCATGTCGATCTGCGGAGGCGCGCCGCCCTGGGTGGTGACGCGGGCGGGGGGGATGCACGCGTCGCGGGTGGGGGCGACGCTGCTGAGTGCGATGGGGCGGGAGGCGTGGATCGCGCAGGATGAGGCGGGGTTTGTGGAGATTGCGACGGCGCTGGCGGGAGATGTGGGGCGGCTGGCGGAGATTCGGACGCGTTTGCGGGGGGTGCTGGCGGCGTCACCCTTGACCGACGCGCGGCGTTTTGCGGGCAACGTTGAGGCGGCGTACCGGGACCTGTGGCGACGGTGGTGCGCCGGGGGCGTGGGCAGCGACTGAAAAGAGCGCGCGGCGTTGGGCCGCGCGGCGGTGCCGGAAAGGGCGGTGCGCCGTAGAATGGGCGGCGTGCTCACCGGAAAGGACGACATGTACGCACCCCCAGGAGAAGTTCGCCAGATTCGCCGGCTGGGCTGCATGATGACGGTGCTGACGTCGCTGCTTGCGGTGACGCTGCTGTTTTACGCATGGCCGATCATTCGGGGCTATTTTTACGGCCCGCCGGGAAATCCGCGGCCGATCACGCCGCGCGGGGCGTTGATGGACGTGGAGAAATCCACGATCGCCATTTTCAAATCAGCCTCGCCGTCGGTGGCGTTTATCACCACCGAGACTCTGCAACGGAATCCGTTTGATCGCACGTTCACCGAGGTGCCGCAGGGATCGGGATCGGGCTTCATCTGGGACGAGTCGGGCTACGTGGTGACGAATTTTCACGTGATACAGAATTCTTCATCGGCGCGGGTGATCCTGTATGACCAGACGAGCTACGCGGCATCGATCGTCGGCACCTCGCCGGAGCATGATCTGGCGGTGTTGAAAATCAACGTTCCCGCGGGTCTGCATCTCGTGCCGATCCCCATCGGCACGTCCAGCGACCTGCAGGTGGGCCAATCGGTGTTCGCCATCGGCAACCCGTTTGGGCTGGACCAGACGCTGACGACGGGGGTGATCTCGGCCCTGAAACGGACGATTACGGGGGTGGCGGGCAATCCGATTGAGGATGTGATTCAGACGGACGCGTCCATCAATCCGGGCAATTCCGGTGGGCCCCTGCTGGATTCGGCGGGGCGGCTGGTGGGCGTGACGACGGCGATTTACGCCCCCTCGGGCGCGTGGTCGGGGATTGGTTTCGCCATTCCCGTCGACAGCGCCAACCGCGTGATTCCCGACATCATCCGCACGGGGCACTATGTGCGGGCGCGGCTGGGGATTCATTACATCGACGACATTTCACGCCGGCTGCTGGCACCGCACGGAATCGAAGGCCTGGCGATTCTCGGCACGGCTGCCGGGTCGCCGGCGCAGCGTGCGGGATTGATCAGCCCGCAACAGGCCCCCGGCGGGTCCATTGTGCTGGGGGATGTGATTCAGAAGGTGAATGGGCGGGTGATCAAGTCAGGCACGGATCTGGCGGCGGCGATGGATTTGGTGCGGCCAGGGGATGTGGTGTCCTTGACGATTCTTCGCGATGGCAAGCCGCTGGAGCTGAGCATCAAGGCGGAGTGAGGGCCCCGGCGGGAGGAAATGGGGCAGGTTTGGCGGACTTCGTGAGGGCCGCTATAATGCGTCTTCACGGCCGGATGCCAGAGTGGCCTAATGGGGCGGATTGCAAATCCGTTTGTCGCCGGTTCGAATCCGGCTCCGGCCTTTCGGGGGGATATGGGGATGCCATGCTGTTTTCGCAATGGGTGTATCGGGGGGCGGCGGTCTATGGCACGGTGGTGACGCTGCCGCTGTTTTTTACCGAGCAACGCTTTGGCCGGGAACATCCCCCGGCGGTCACGCACCCGGAGTTCTATTACGGGTTCCTGGGGCTGGTGATCGCGTGGCAGCTTGCCTTCTGGGTCATCGGGGGCGATCCGGTGCGCTATCGCCCGCTGATGCCGGCGACGTTTATTGAAAAGTTTGCCTTCGTGATCTCGACGCCGCTGCTGGTGGCGCTGGGCCGCACGCCGCTGTTCATGCTGCTGCCGGTGGTGGGTGATGGCCTGCTGGGGGTGCTGTTTGTGGCCGCGTGGCGGCAGACGCCGCGCGGGCCTGCCGGGGCTCATGGGCCTGATCGGCCCGCAGGCGCGGTGGGGGCGGCTTTGCCGGTGGAGGACCCGCTGTAGGAGGCCTCGGTCCGTGCGTCGAGTTCTGCCTTCAGTGCGGCGGGCGTGGCGAAGTCTCCCGCCGCCAGCTTGTCGGACAGCTCCTTGAGCGCGGTCGCCAGCAGCGGATACATGCGGGCCTCGAAGCGGTAGAGGGCGTCCTTGTCGGGGTCCTGGCAGTCGTAGGTTTTGAGAAAATCGACGCGCCAGCCGTCGGGGCTGTGCACCAGGAAGTAGCGGTCGAGGAAGGAGAACCGGTCCACCTGCAGGCCGTCGGGGCGGCCGGGCTCAACTCGGAGAAAGAGCGTGGCGGAGGCGTGGTCGGGGGCATAATCAATGGACGCCGCGGGCAGTCGCTTTTGGTCCAGATCGAGCTGTTCATCCGCCGTGCGCAGTCTGCCGGTGATGCCGAGGGCGGCGTCGCGCCCGAACTTTTTGACAGCCGCACGCTCGAGGTAGCGCGTCCAGGCCATCCAGTTGAGGACGATGTCGGCATATTGCCGCATTTTCGGATCGCTGACCACCGTCGCGTCGTTGACGTCCGCCACGCTGATGGCGCGCCATGCCTGAAAGTAAGCCTCCATGGCGGCCCGCGGGGTGGAGCGGTCAACGGCTTTGCGGGTGGCGGGGGCGCTCGCCGGCTGGGAGCTCGTCGACGCAGGGGCGGGCAGCGTCTGCCCCCAGACCCCGCGTCCGCCCACCAGCAGCAGCATCCCGAGCATCCGCACGCGCATGGCTTGGCCCCCTTGGTTTAGCGGATCAGCCGCATGTCCCCGGTGTCGGGCACGAGCGGAAGGTTCGACAGCACGGGGATGGCGTCGTTGGAGGTCGCCCGGAACCCGGATGGCCAGTAGACGAAAAACGCCTTGCCCAGGAGGTATCGCCGGGGCACGATGCCGCGGCGTGTGCCGAGGTCATCGAGCGCCGGGTAGACATCGTTCCAGTAGCGCCCATCGGAGCTTTTGCGGGAGTTGTCGCCCATGGGAAAGAACTCATCGGGGCCGAGGGTCAGGGGGCGGTCGGTGTTGGCGGTGTGCACGGGCCAATCGTGGGCGGACTGGGTGTAGAACAGGTCGCGCGAGAGCTTCAGGTGGGCCAGCGTGGCGGGACCTGAGACCTCGACGTGGACCAGTTGGCTGGCGGACTCGGGGGGGATGGCGCGATCAGCGACGGCCTGACGTCGGGCGTCGGCGGCAGTCCAGGGCATATCGTATTGTGCCGCCACCTCGCCGTTGATGAAGAGGCGGGTCGTGCGGTCCACATTCTCCAGCGCCACCGCGTAGGATTTACCGACGACCGGGGCCGCGAATTGCTTGAGGATCTGCGGGATGACGGGGTCGAATTTTCCAGTGGCGAGATTGAGCCGCGAGAGCTCCAGCGTGTTCGCCACCCAGTGCGCCTGGACGCAATTGGAGGGCAGTCCGGCGGTGAGGGTGATCCCCGGCGCATCGCCGGAGGTGGGCGTCCAGACCGTTTCCAGCCGCAGGTCACCGACGCGGTAGAGCATTTCCTGCCGCATATCGCCGAGGTCCGCCACGTCGTTGTTGTAGCCCAGCGTGTTGAGCCCGTAGGGTTCACGGGAGGCAAAGCGCAGGTCACCAGCTTTGGCGTCCTGTTGCCCGGCACCATAAGAGATGATGGGCCCATGGATCGACCATCCGTCGCCCGCACCGACCCACGGATTGCGCCAAACGTCGGCCACGCCGGGCGGTGAGAGCCGCGGCTTGCCTTCGTCGATCGGGTAATAGTCGTTGTCATAGACGAGTTGCCACACGGCCTGCTGAACGGCGGAGGGCTTGCGCGCGATCACGCGGTTCTCCGGGTCATTGGGTGCCCCCGGCGGGCCGATGTAGATGTCGCCGTTGATGATCTCCACCGTCTCCCCCGGCAGGCCGATCAGCCGCTTGATGTAGTTGTCCTGCGCGTGCTGTGGCTCCTTGAAGACGATCACGTCCCAGCGCTGCGGCGGGAGGATCGAGTAGAGGTACTTGAGCACGAGGATGCGGTCGCCGTTGTTGGCCCAGGCAAAGGGCACCTGGCGCGGGATGCCGTTGGCCAGACGCCCCGGGCGCTCATCGTGGTCCACGGTGCGGTTGCCAAGCGTCTGCGGCAGGTCCTTGTAGTCGATGACATAGTTGCAGTTGGGGCAGATCGGCGGGGAGTGACCGTCGGCGGGGTCGGCGGGGATGTTGGTGTTGGAGGTCAGCTCGGTGCGCGGGCCGACGTCGAAGATCGCGCCGTTGCGGTACTGATACTGCAGGCCCGCGTCGAGGTCGAACTCATAGCCGCACTTCGGGCAGATGACTTTAAAGTGCGCGCCAAGGAGCGTGGGTGCCATGGAGCCGGTGGGAATGACGAAGGCTTCCACGATGAACGCGCGGAAGGTCAGCGCCAGAATCAACGCGATGATGATCGCTTCGATGGTGTCGACGATGCCGGCCAGGGAGGGGTCCGACTTTTTGTCGTCCACTTTCGTGGCGGCGGGGCGCGGTGCCGCGGGCGGCCGGGGGAGCGGTTGCGGAAGGATGGCTGGCGGCGCAGCCGGCGGCGTTGCGCCTACTTGCGGCGTTGCACCCACCGGCGGCGTCGCCGCCGCTGCCGGCGGGGGCGTTGGCGTTGGCGTGCCGCCCCCGGTGTACAACCATGGCCCCTTGGGATCGCCCGATTCGTCCGGTGGCATTGTCATGCGGCCTGCGCCCTTTGCATAAATACCGGCGCCTGCGGGCACCCGGCGAAGATCGTCACTTTCCGTGCCCGCCCGCCTGGCCTGCCGCTTCCATCACCGCTTCCGACAGCGTCGGATGGGCGTGGATGGTGTTCATGATCTCTTCTTTCGTCGCTTCCAGACGCTTGGCCAGCACCAGCTCCGCCAGCATGTCGGTCACTTCCGCCCCCAGCATGTGCGCCCCCAGCAGTTCGCCATACTTTTTCTCGAAGATCAGTTTCACGAAGCCGTCCGTCGCGTTGATCGCCAACGCCTTGCCGTTGGCCGCGAACATCCACTTGCCCACTTCGTAATCCAGCCCCTGCTCCTTGCACTGTTTCTCCGTGAGGCCCACGCTCGCCACCTGGGGCATGCAGTAGGTGCAGCCCGGCACCAGCGTGTAATCCATCTCCCGCTTGCTGGCCCCGAACATCCGCTCCACCGCGATCTTCGCTTCCATGGTCGCCACATGCGCCAGCCAGGGCGCGCCGATCACATCGCCCGCCGCGTAAATCCCCGGGATGTTGGTCTGAAAATCCTTCCCCACCTTGAGGTGCCCCTTGACGATCTCCGGCGTGGATCCCGCCGCGAAGAGCCCCTCGACGTTGCCGGTCACGCCGATCGCCACCAGCACCTTGTCGGCCTCGATCGTCTCGGTCTTGTTGTCTGCGAGGCCGGTGACCGTCACCTTGACGCCCTTGTCGGTTGCTTCGAGCTTGTCGGTTTTGGTCTTGGTGCGGAGGGTGATGCCGCGTTTCTTGAAGATGGTTTCGAGCGTGCTGGAGACCTCTTCGTCCTCAATCGGCAGGATGCGCTCCATCATCTCGATGAGGGTGATCTCCGAGCCGAACTCGCCATAGATGTAGGCGAACTCCACCCCGATCGCCCCGGCGCCGATGATCACCAGCTTTTTGGGGATCTCCTTGAGCACCATCGCCTCGCGGCTGGTCAGGATATTCTTGCCATCAGGCTTGAGCCCGGGCAACTCGCGGTTACGCGCCCCGGTGCACACCAGCACGTTGCCGGCGGTCAG
Source organism: uncultured Phycisphaerales bacterium (assembly GCA_937901265.1). GTDB lineage: Bacteria > Planctomycetota > Phycisphaerae > WQYP01 > WQYP01 > CALCHA01. The sequence goes on along the minus strand of CALCHA010000392.1, from coordinate 4,897 downwards.
AGTGTCGGTCAGCTCGCCCTTGTCGTTTTTCACTTCGATGGTGTGCGCCCCCGCCGCCGAGTTGCTGACAAACGCCGTCCCCTTGATGCTCGTGACCTTGTCCTTCTTGAAGAGGAACCCGATCTGCCCGGAGAGTTTGGCGGCGACTTTCCGCGAGCGTTCCACGACCTTTTCCCACTGGAACCTGGTTTTGTCGGTCACCAGGCCCCATGCCGCGGCCTCGGAAAACACCTGGTGAAACAGGTGCGCATCATGGATCAGCGTCTTGGTGGGAATGCAGCCCCAGTTCAGGCAGATACCCCCCAGCTCCGCCTTTTCCACGCAAGCGACGGTTTTGCCAAGCTGCGCCGCATGGACCGCCGCCTCATACCCGCCCGGCCCCGACCCAACCACCACCAGATCAAAACGCTGATTCGCCACGCTCGCTCCGCTCACAGTTGTGCACAGGAAACACACCATTCTAGGCAAACCGCCGCCCCGCCGAAAGTGCTTCCGGCCACGCTTCCCTTATACTGCGTTTATGAACACGCTCCACATCGCGCTCAAAGAATGGGACCTCGTCATCCGCGAGCTTCTCGCCGGCCGCCAGGTGCTGCTGCTGCGTAAAGGCGGCATTCTCGAGGCGGAAAACCAATTCGTCCTCGAACACCCGCGCTTCCTCTTCTATCCCACCTTCATCCACCAGAACCCCGACATGGTCAAGGCCGCCAAACGCCCCGATATCCGCCTCCTGCCCGCCGAGCCTGAAAGCGTGCAGATCACGGCCTGCGGCGAGGTCGCCCGCATCTTTGAAGTTCCCTCGCGCCACGCCATGGACCAGCTCCGCGACCTGCATCCCTTTGATGAGCCGCTGATCGACATGCGCTTCAATTATCGCGCCGAAAAGCCCCTGTACCTGGCGGTCATCCGCGCTTTCGCCCTGGCGCAGCCGGTCCGTCTTCCCAACACCCTCGACTACGCCGGCTGCAAAAGCTGGGTCCCGCTTGCGCAGGAAATCTCCATCGACCACGCCACTCCCGCGCTGCCCGAAGAGACGCTCCAGGCGATCATCGCCCGCATTGATGCCACCTTCGCCCAAAAATCAGAGCCGCGACCGTCAGGGAGCGACACGCCGTGCTGATCGAGAGCGCCGACGCCATGGAAGCCCTCGGCGAACGCCTCGGCCGGGCCTTCGCTCACACCGGCGGCTGCATCGCCCTCCGCGGCGGGTTGGGGGCGGGTAAAACGCGCTTCGTTCGCGGCCTCGCCCGCGGGGCGGCGGTCGACGATCCCGAGATCGTCTCCTCGCCCACCTACGTCCTGCTCAACATCTATCCCGCCACGCCCCCGCAGAAAACGCTCTACCACCTTGACGCCTACCGCATCGCGTCGGAGGAGGACTTCGAGGCCGTCGGTCTGCCCGACCTGCTTTCCCCGGAAAACATCGTCGCCATCGAATGGCCGGAGCGTATCGAATCCCTGCTGCCGCCCGATCGCCTGGAGATGACCATCGAGCGCAGCGACGACGAAAACCACCGCGAGGTCACCCTCACCCCCACCGGGCCCGCGACCGCCGCCGCGACCGCTGGCCTCGGCGACAAACCTGCGTAAAATGCGGGGCTGCCCGGCGCGTCGCCCGGCTCCTTGGGAGATTGTTCATGAAAATCGCCGTCATCCTTCCCCTCGTGGCGCCGCCTTTTGTGCAGAAGAACGCCCTGCGGCACTTCTCGCGCATCGACGGCCGCGAGGTTTTCCTGCGCACCCTCGAAATTTACACCCCCCGCGAAGAGGTCTCCCAGCGGATCGTGGTCGTCACCCCCAGCGACATGGAGGAAATGCACGACCGCTTCGCCAGCCACCTCGGGTTTCAGGATGTCACCGTCGCCACCGGCGGATCCGATTGGGCCAGCTGCATCGCCCGCGCCCTGGAAAAGCTCCAGCCGGACATCGACACCCTCCTGATTCACGACGCCTGCTGCCCCGCGGTCCCCTACACGCTGCTCGACGCCCTCGAGGACGCATTGGCCAAGGCTCCCCCCACGGTCGCCGGCATCGTCCCGGTGCTGCCTTCACGCGCCGCCTTCGCAGATGTCGAGGGCGCTCGCTCGGTCAAGGAGTACGTCGATATGGCGGCGGTCAACGAAGTGCAGTCGCCACAGATTTTCCGCCGGCAGCCGCTCGCCGACGCCTACGCCCAGCGGGCCGACGCCGCCTTTGTGGATGATGCCGAGCTGCTGCTCAACGCCGGGCACCGCATCGAAACCATCAGCGGTTCGCGGCTCAACATGCGGATGGATGCGGACGAAACCGTGCGTCTGGGCAAGGACCTGCTGGGCCACCTGCCGCGCCGCAAATCCAGAACCCCCCACAACCCCTTCGGCGAGGCGGAGTGGTGAGGTCAAATCCTCAGCATGCTTGGCCGCAACAGTTGTTCCCCACGAATTACGCCGACAACGATGATTTTCTCGTCAAGAAGGTAGAAAACTCGACAAGGACCCACCACCAGTTCTCTGAATCGCTCCTCGTCGAATTCCCGAATTTTATTGCCCGCACGAGGAAACTGTTGAAGCATCCGAACGGCCTTGACGAGGGTTTCTTCGAAGTCCTTGGCGGCTATGGGCTTGTCCAGTGCGATGTGGGCAACGATCTCGTCCAACTCCAGCCGTGCACGTTTGGTCCAAATTATTTCGACCATTTTTTCGCCATCATCTCTTCCACCTCGGCCTGCGTGTGGGTGCGGCCAGCCGCCGCATCCGCCATCCCATCGAGGAACACCCGTTGCAACTCCAGCTTGTGCAAGAGCTGGTCATACGCCGCCGCCCCAAGAATGTAGGCCGCGGGGGCTCCATCATCCCGCACGATGACGGTCGTGCTCTCCGGCGAGAGGCCTTCCAACCATTGCTGTGCCCCGGGCGTGTTGCTCGAAAGTTGGGTCGTGTGCATGTGCTTCACCTATCTGCGAACGCCACCATTATCTCACCCCCGCTTCCCCGCCGTCAGGTAAAACCGCCCGATCACCACATCAAACGTCTCGCCCGACTCGCGCGCGAACTGGTAGCTGCCCTCCATCGTTCCCCACGCCGTCGTCAGCGGGCAATAGCTCGTGTACTTAAACGCCTGTCCGGGGGCCAGCCGGGGCTGCTGGCCCACGACGCCTTCGCCCTGCACTTCCTTGATCTCCCCCTCGGCATCGATGATCACCCAATGCCGCGTGCGCAGCGTCGCCGGCGAACTGCCCTCGTTCACAATCACGATCCGGTACCCGAACACAAACCGCTCATCATCCGGCGACGATTCCTCCGGAATGTAAAATGCCGTGGCCCCCACACGGATTCCCTCGGTCGTCGTATCGCTCAGCGCAGGCGTCGGCATGGGCAAACATCCTCAATTCACGTCTCGGATCATTATATGCCTCAGTATGCAGGGCGTGTGCAAGAGGATTTTGCGCTTATTTTGCCGCGAACCCTTCCCCCACGCAATATCGCCGATACTTTCGGCCCTCGCCCCGCGGCCCGCGGCGGAGATGCCCTTTTTCGTTGCGACGGGTCGGTCCGAGGTCTACGCTACCCTCACCGCACTTCCTGGGGATCGCCATGGCTCGCCGCGTTTCCTTCGTCGCCACGCTTCTTTTGCTCGTCGTCACCGCGCGGGCCGACGATCCGCGCGACCTGCTCCCCGCCCGCTGGACCGACCTCCCCGACAACGTGCGCCACGTCGTCATCGACCCCGCCGGCCGGGCGTGGTTCGAAGCCGCCCTGCCCCTGGGCGCCCCGCCGCTGTCCACCGACGCCCTCAAATCCCAGGTCGGACGCGCCGCCGAACCCGCCGTCAAAACCCCGCTCGTCACCGGCATGTACCTGCTCCTCGTCGACGCCCAGAACCGCATCTGGGTCCTCCCCGAAGCCGATTCCAGCGAACTCCTCTGCTACGACCCCGCCGCTCACACCTGGTCCACCCACGGCACCTGGCAAAACCCCTCCCACAACTTCCGCACCGAATGCCACGCCTCCAAAAATGGCACCCTCTACTTCGCCGGCTGGCGCGGCGTCTACACCCTCACCCCCGCCGGCGATTGGCACTACGAGAATTTTTTCCCGACGCTTACCGACCACGACATCATCGCGCCCATACGCTTCGTTGAAGATGACCAGGGCATCGTCTACGCCTGGTCCCCGCCGGGCATGCAGCGGCACACCGACGTCGTCCAGGTGTGGCGCCACGACGGCCACGCCTGGTCCACCCTCATCGACAAAGGGCCCGCTCTGCAAAATGTCCGCGGCTACGCCGGCATGCTCTCCGTGACCCCGCTCGCCGACCAGCTCCTCCTCTGCCCCCTGGCTGGCATGAGCGCCCCGTTCCTCCTGCCCAATCCGCCCGCCAAGGCCCCCGATGGTAAGCAACTCGCCGCCGACATCGCTCGCCTGTCCGATCCCGCCTTCGACCAGCGCCAACAAGCCGAGGACCGCCTCCGCGCTGGAGGCATCGCGGCCCTGCCGGCGCTGCGCGCCGCACTCCGGGCCGCGCCCGACGCTGAAACCCAGGCCCGCCTTCAGAGCATCTTCAACCTCTACGACAACCCCGTCCACGACACCTTCGGCGGATTCCCCTTCGTCCGCGCCGTCGATCTCGGCGCCCACACCACCGGCAAATCCGCCGCCGCCATCCTCTGGGCCATCCAGGCCGACCACAACGGTCGCATCCCCACACCCCCCAACGGCCGGGTCGTCCACCCCTGGTACGCCCAGGAGGGCCGCCTCTACCTCGCCGACGCCTCCGGCAAAGTCACCCCCCTCGACACCCCGGTCATCACCACCCCCTACCTCGCCAGCTTCGCCACCCGCGACAACCACCTGCTCCTGGGCATCAAGGGCCGGGGCCTCTTCCGTGTCGAAGCCGACCGCTCCCTCACCCCGCTCAC
>CALCHA010000391.1 GCA_937901265.1 uncultured Phycisphaerales bacterium | reverse complement strand
CTTCCCCTCACCCCCCGATCCCAGGCCTCCCCACCCCCGCCCTCGCCCCCGGCTCCACCCCCATCATCTCCGACATCCACCGCAACCGCGACGCCCTCTCCGCCATCCGCCCCCGCCGCACCTTCGGCGGAAGCTGACCCACGCCCTCATCTGCTGATCGCTTTTTCGTGACGGGAACAAAAGCTTCAACGCGGAATCTTGCGTCGGAAATCCACCACCCACTTGGGCGTGATCTCCAGAAACTCTTCGATGATGTGCGTGCGCGAGTAGTAGTACACCGCCGCCAGCCCCTGGAACACCACCGTCCCCCCGATCACCCCGCCGTAGAGCGCCAGCGGAATCCAACGGTATTCGTCGAGCTGCTTGCGGATGTCTTCCGGGCTCAGGCCCGCCTGCTGAAGTTCGGCGCTGCTGCCCAGCGAAGACATGATGCTCGCCTCGAGGCCCCCGCCATGCGAATTGACCCACATTTCATAGAGCGAGTAGAGAATGATCAACCCGGCCAGCACGATCTGATTGATCGCCAGTCGCCGCGGCGCCTTGATGTCAAATTTCTTCAGGGCCGACGCATTGCGCAGCGAGGTCCACGCCACATAGGCCAGCCCAATCCCCAGCGGCAGGGTCACGATGTCCGAAAACACGCACAGGAAACAGGTGAAGGCGAAAAACGCCGTCATGATCCCGTCCCCAAAGGCCACCCCCGCGATCCGCCTGATTTTCTTCGCCCGCAGGTCCGCCACCTTGATCGCCGTGATTTGATCCAACGTCATCCCCGCCGTGGCGGCGGCCGACACGTCAGGTCCGGGGGTCCGGTATTCCGGGTTGGCGGGGGGTGGGGGCGAGGGATCGGCCATTGGTTGATTATCACCTTTCCCCTCTTCGCGGTCGATAGCTATTTCGGATAAAATGACACACCAGCACTCTTCACGAGCATTCGGGAGCGATTATGGCGGCGACGGAACAGGAATTGGCGCGCGGTACCTGGCTGGTCACCGGCGGCTGCGGGTTCATCGGCTCGGAATTCCTCCGGCAGGCCCACCGCGCCCTCCCCGACGTCCGCCTCGTCAACCTCGACTCCCTCTCCTATGCCGCCAGCCCCGACCGCGTCGCGGAACTCGAAGGCAGCCCCCGCTATCGCTTCGTCAAGGGCGACATTTCCCGCCCCGCTGACGTCGATGCCGCCATGACTGCCTGCGCACAACTCTCCGGCGCCGGCGGCCCCACCGCCCTCATCAACTTCGCCGCCGAAAGCCATGTCGACCGCTCCCTCTTCACCGGCATGCCCTTCGTCATGGCCAACACCCTCGGCGTGCAGGTGCTGCTGGAAGCGGGGCGGAAGTTTGTGGAGAAGGGCGTCCTCAAACGCTTTCTGCAGGTCTCCACCGACGAGGTCTATGGCGACGTTCACGAGCCTCACCGTTCGGTCGAGACCGATCCGATCCACACCAGCAGCCCCTACTCCGCCTCCAAGGCCGGCGGCGAACTCTTGGTGCAGGCCTTTGTCCGCTCCTTTAAGTTCCCGGCCATCGTCACCCGCTGCTCCAACAACTACGGCCCCTGGCACTGGCCGGAGAAGATGATCCCGCTGTTCATCATGCGCCTTCTGCAGGGCAAAAAGGTGCCCGTGTATGGCGACGGCATGCAGAAACGGGACTGGATCCACGTGGAGGATCACGCCGCCGGCATTATGGCGGCCCTGCTGCGTGGGCAAGATGGGGAAATTTACAATTTCGACGGCGAGATCGAAATCGATAATTTGAGTCTCACACGCAAGTTATTATCGTTAGCGCAACGGGATGAAAGCTTTATCGAATATGTTAAGGATCGTCCCGGCCATGACCGGCGCTATGCGCTGGATTCAGCCAAGGCTCAGCGCGAGCTGGGGTGGCGGCAGAAGTGGACGCTGGAGGCGGGTCTGCGCCAGACGTTCGATTGGTTCGTCGCGCATAAGAGCTGGTTGGACAAAGTCTTGAATGAAGAATACCAGAGCTACTACAAGCAGCAGTACGAGGTGCGGTGAGGGGGCAAAGCGGCCGCCCAAAACGGCCGTGGAAGGCCCGGGAAGGGGGAAAATCGGCGCAGTGAACCGATGGTGTGCTGCAGGGCCTAATAACAGGGGTCATGGTCCGGTAACTCCTTTTGGTGCATCTGCATATATTTGTTTGACAGCGGGTGGTGGCATCGGGTACCACTACGGGTAACGCTTTACAGGGCACCTATGCGACTCGGGCGCGGCCAGACGTTTGGTACTTGTTTGGGTCGTCCGATAATGCGGCGTTCGCTGAGACTGGTAACGAGGTTTTGGTGGACGATCTACTCCTGACCGTTGCGAGCATGCGGCCATTGGATGTCGCCAACCGGGCGGGTGTGGCGAAAGGGGCCTTGAAAAGCGGTGCGTCGGTGCAGTTCTTGGGCCGACGGTGAGTCCTGTGGCTTGGTGGCAGGTGTGTTGGCGCGTGAAGTGCGGAACAGCAGTTCCCGGTGCGCGCGAGATGCATGGGCCTCCGGGTTGGAAAACGACGGTGGGTATTGGAAGGGCATCTATGAGCCAGCGGCAGCGTGAGACAGCAGATAAAGGGCGGCGCGCGAACACCATGCGGCACTACGCGGCGGCCTTGGCGGCGGCGGGCCTGCTGGGTCTGGTCTCTGCGCCGCGCGGGGCGTTCGGGCAGGAGGGGGGACAGGCCGTCAACCCGGTCAATGTCGGCGGCACCGGTCAGGACGCACCCGCGGCGGCGACGCCCGCGCCCGGAACCGCCAAGGCACCGATCGCCGCCGGGGTCTCCGACAGCTCCGTTCCG
>CALCHA010000390.1 GCA_937901265.1 uncultured Phycisphaerales bacterium | reverse complement strand
ATTGCCCGTGAAATAGCGCCGGTAATCCCGGATGCGCAGCGCCGCGTAAGGATCGTGCGGCCGCGGCGGCGTTTCGTAAGCGATCGGCGCGGGCTGCGACAGCTCCGGCGGCTCGGATTGATAAATGTCGTCGGGCTCGAGGTTGGACATCAAAGGGGCCGTTTGCGAAAAATGCGTCAGCCACCCGGCGCGACTTGGCCAGTGGGGGTACCATCATAGCCAGCCCGGAGCAAAGAGGTGATTCATGGATGGCGAGCTGGTGGGGTTGCAGGTCGGCAAGGTGCAGCGTAGGTGCATGCCAGACGGAATGCGCGTCGATTACCGCCACCCTTTCTGGACCAGTGGCATCTTCAAGGACGCGGTGGCGGGCCCCCTGCGCGTTGCCGCCACTGGCATCGAGGATGACGCACAGGCCGACCTCGACAACCATGGCGGTCCCGACAACGTCGTGCTCGCGTACGACGCCCACCACTACCCCCTCTGGCGCGACAAGCTCGCCCTCCCTGATCTTTCCCATGGCTCCTTTGGCGAAAACTTCACCCTCACCGGCTTCAGCGACGACAGCGTCTGCATCGGCGATATCTGGGAAGTCGGCGGCGACGCCGGCTTGCTCCTGCAGGTCACCCAGCCCCGACAACCCTGCTACAAACTCGCGCGACGGCTGCTTCAGCCCCACATCGTCAAAATGGTCCACGAAACCGGCTGGGGCGGGTGGTATCTCCGCGTCCTCCGCGAAGGTCCCGCCGCCATCGGCATGAAGGTGCGCTTGACGCAGCGGCATCATCCGGAGTGGAACGTGGTGACGGCCATGGCGGCAATGCATGGGCGAAAGCGAGATACCGGCGCGGCCCGCGCGCTGGCGGCACTGCCGGAGCTGAGCGCTCGCTGGAAGCGCGAGCTGGTCGAGGATTGACCACCGCCTCCGCGGATAGAGCCGCGCCGCGGGAATAAGGACAACCGAAGAATTGGCAGAAAAGCTGTTGACAACCACCACCTCGATTCATTACTTTCAGTAATTATTGAAAGTTCAATACGCATTGAGGGAGCTGGTGATGGACATGGATCTCGGCTGGTGCTTGGATGACGGACCTACAGATCTGCTTGCGGCGCGGGGCCTCGTCCCTTGGCGCGACCTGGTGCGGCTCACATGGCGGGAGAAGGCATGTGAGCTCACCATCAGCCTGCCCTGGCTGCTGGGCAGTTGGCTCTGCTACCAGCGCGGGTGGTGGCCGGTCGGCCTGGTCTGCGCGTTTTTCTTTTTCCTCACGGGCCTGCGGCAATCGCACAACGCCCAGCACTACGCCATGGGCCTGCCGCGCCGCGCCCAGGACATTGTCCTCGCAGCGCTCAGCACCCTCATGGTCGGCAGCATGCACGCCGTGCAGGTGACCCACCTGCACCACCATCGCCACTGCCTCGACGAACACGATATCGAGGCCGGCCACGCCAACCAGCGCTGGTGGCGCGTCCTGCTCACCGGCCCATTTTTCCCGCTGCGCCTGCACCTCGCCGCCCTGCGTATGGCCAGTCCGGTTAAACGCGCCTGGATTCTCGCCGAACTCGCCCTCATGGCCGCCGCGATCGTCGCCGCCTGCCTCCTTCCCTGCGATTTCTGGCGCTGGCATGTCGCCGCCATGGTCGCCGGCGAATGCTTCACCGGCTTTTTCGCCGTCTGGAGCGTCCACCACGGCTGCGACGAACACACCATCGCCCGCACCCAGCGCGGCTGGCTGAAAAACTTCGTCAGCTACAGCATGTTCTACCACCTCGAGCACCACCTCTTCCCCGCCGTGCCGACCGGCCATTTGCCGGAATTGGCGCGTCGCCTCGACGCCGCGACGCCGGGCGTTCCCAAACAAATGGTCCTATGAAGGAACTCCTTCCGCCGCCGCGCCCTACTTCCGGAAAAACGTCTTTCCCCGAATGCTCGCCTTGCTCAGCCGGTTGTTCACGTACAGCGCCTCCAGCAGAAATTCTCCCGCCGACACCACCGCCGCCGCATCCTTCACATCCATCCCCAGATCCTTCGCAAACTCCGTCGCCGCCTGCTTGAGGCCCTTGATGTGCGAGTAGTTCTCCAGCATCACCGCCGTCGGCACGTCGTCGCCCACCTGCAGCGTCACGCCCCCCTTGAATTGCAGCGAAATCTCATCGAACTGCGACAGCTCCGCACGCCGCGAAAACACGTTCTTCACCGCCTCCCCCACCAGCGCGTGGATCAGCTTGTCCTCCGCGTTGTCCCCGTCGGCCAGCATCAGCTCCAGCTTTCCGCGCGAGCTCGCCGTGATGAATGACAGATCATCCACCCGCGCAACCACACTTTTCTC
>CALCHA010000389.1 GCA_937901265.1 uncultured Phycisphaerales bacterium | reverse complement strand
AGGGTCCTTCGAGGCTCGGCCCCTGGCCTCGCACCTCAGGATGAGGTTGGGGAGAAATGAGGCGTTCACGCGCCGCCCTCTCCCTTGCGGCGAGGGGGAGCTGGTGGCGAGGGCGAAGGGGTTGCGGGAGGCATTTGTGACGCGGCGACAGGGGAAGCCATGATGGCGGTGGCGATGCAGTTTTATGGGATCATGGGGCTGTGGGTGGCGGGGCTGGCGCTGGCGATCGTGGTGCAGGTGCGCTGGACGCGGCGCAAGCGGCGGCGCGGGCCGGGATTCCCGGTGGACGATTTGAGCAAGAGGGATTGATGGCTGGCGCCTATTACATCTGGATTTTCGGGGCCTGCTTTTTGTGCACGGCGGGGGTGGTGGGTTTGTTTGCGGGGCTGCTGTGGCTGGGGCATTGGCTGGAGCGGCGGCAGACGGGGGCGCGGCATGGGTTTTTGGAGTTGCCACGGGAGTTTGCGGAGGATAAATCCGCCGGCGGGGAGAAGTCGGCGGACGAAGGGAAGCCTTGAGGGCCTGCCCGTGGTCCGCCGACAGATTCTCAAATGATCCCGCGTTTCACGGCTGTGTTACTACATGCCGTTCATGCCGTTGCCATTCTGGCCGAGCGCCTGGTTGATCATGGCAAGGTGCGACTGCAGCGTGGGGAGGGTTTTGCTGGCCCAAGCGGCGACGGGCTGGGAGGTGTTTTGCGTGGCGGTTTGGAACAGGGAGATGGTGTCCTGGTGGGCAGTTTGTTGCTGCCGCAGGTATTCCTGATCGAGAGCGGATCCCGAGAGACCGTTGAGTTTGTCGATCTTCCCCTGCTGCATAGAATTGGGGGCGGCGGTGACCTGCACGCCGCGGGACTGCGCGAGGGCGGCGAGCTGGGTATTGGCCTTGGTGTGATCGGTGACCATGCGTTGGGCGATGTTTTTGGCGTCGGCGCTGGTGCCTTTTTGGAGTTCGATCTGGCTGGCCTGGACCTCATAGGCACCGCCGGCTGCGGCATCCATGAAGAAATGGCGGTCGTTTTCGGTCGCCGTGCCGGCACCATTCATCTTTCCGTTGGTGCTGACGCCGACGTTGCCGGAGGATGCCGTTCCGCTGTTCTGGCAGCCGACGGCGGCCAAGCCCATACACAACACGAGAATTCCTGCTGACTTGCTCATATGCCTGTTCCTGACGCGTAAAGAGTGTGGGTTGGATAGCCGCAGCCCCACGTAGGGCCGGGCACGATTGATGAGGAGGCGGTAAACAACCCGCGTGCCGCCGCTGGCGCAATCTTTCGGGCGCGGGCCGCGATATACTGGCGGGCCGCTGGCTGGAGGAGTTTTCATGACCACGCTGATCACCGGGGCTGCGGGCTTTGTGGGCTCGCGGCTGGCCAAAGCCCTGCTCGACCGCGGGGAGACCGTCGTGGGGATCGACAACTTCGATCCCTACTATGCCCGCGCGCACAAGGAGCGGCACCTGCGGGATCTGCTGGCGGAACCGCGTTTCACGTTCATCGAAGCCGACCTGCGCGATGCGGAGGGGATGCTGGCGATTTTCAAGGAGCATCGGCCGGGGCGGGTGGCACACATGGCGGCGATGGCGGCGGTGCGCTATTCGATGCAGCACCCGCTGGTGTATGGCGCGGTCAACGTGCAGGGAACGATGAACCTGCTGGACGCGGCGCGGCAGACGTCGTTGCCGGCCTGCGTGCTGGCGTCGACGGGCTCGGTCTATGGAACGTCCACGCCGGTGCCGTTCAAGGAAGATGCTCCCGCGGATCGGCCCCTGGCACCTTATCCGGCGAGCAAGCGGGCGATGGAACTGATGGCCCACTGCTACGCGCACCTGTGGAAGCTGCCGACGACGGTGGTGCGTTTTTTCAATGTGTATGGCCCGCACGGGCGGCCGGACATGATGCCGTGGCAGTGGACGCTGGACATTCTCGCGGGCAAACCGCTGACGCTGTACAACGCGGGGCGGATGAAGCGGGATTGGACGTACATCGACGACATCGTGGCGGGGCTGAGGCTGGCGCTGGACCATGCGCCGGCGTCGGGATACGAGATCTTCAACCTTGGCTGCTCGAACCCGGTGGAGAATCTGCGGTTTGTGGAGGTGCTGGAGGGGCTGCTGGGGAAGAAGGCGACCCTTGTGGATACGGCGACGCCGCCGACGGAGCCGCTGATCACGTATGCGGACACGGGCAAGGCGCACAAACTCCTGGGCTATACGCCGAAAGTCCAGATCGAAGAAGGCCTCGCCAAATTCATCCGGTGGATGCGCGAAGAAAAGATCGTTTAGAGTTGGAGTTCCGCCTTCAGGTGGCCGCCATGCGCCGACGCTTGCCAAAATCCCCCCTTGTGCGACTCTTGCTGTTCACCGTCATGGTCTCAAGCGTCGCAATCACCGTGAACACCGCCATCGAATCCTCGTTTGTGAAGGTGCAGAACGAACGACTCCTTCGCGGCGGCATTGGCGTCGCCGCGGTCATCAGCGTGCTGGTTGTATCGTTGCCCCTGCTGGGATCTTCATGGGCCGCGAGCCGCGCTCGGCGTCGCCGTCAGGCCGGCCTCTGCCCCACCTGCGCGTACGACCTCCGCGGCCACGCTCCCGGCCAATCCTGCCCCGAATGTGGTACGCGCATCCTCTCCCCAGAACCGCGCGATGCCCTATAAAACCGGCTTTGGCAACGCCGACCCCTCCCCCATGGCATCGCCGCTCCCGCCAGGTGTACAATGAGCCTCGAGAGCAAGGAGTTTCGCATGGTTGCCATCAAACAAGACACCACGGTCCAACCCGGCGGCGTGATTCACATTCATTCCGATCAGCTGCCCGATGGGGTTCGCGCCGAAGTCATCGTGCTGGTGGAAAAGCCCCTCTCCGTTACGTTTCCCACGATGCGGAGCATGATTGGCGGTGCCCAAGGAAGCTTCAAATCCGCGGCCGAAATAGATGCCTTCGTTCGCGCGGAGCGTGATTCATGGGAGCGGTGAAGGATCTTTTCGGCCAAACAATTTACCTGGACACGAATATTTTCATCTATGCTTTAGAGCGTAATCCTGACTACGTTTTAATCATCGACGAGCTATTCGCAGCCCTCGACAACGGCCGCATGAAGGCAGTCACCAGCGAAATCACCCTGGCCGAATGTCTCGTGAAACCCTGCGCGGAGCGCAACACGGAGTTTCAGCTACGCTATCAAGCTGCGATCATGACGCGCCCCGGATTCGCCGTCCTCCCCGTCTCCCGCCCCATCCTCATCGCCGCCGCTCAGCTCCGCGCCCTCCATAAATCACGGCTTCCCGATGCCATCCACCTCGCCACCGCCCTTGATGCCGCCTGCCAAACCTTCATCACCAACGACCATCTCGTCAAAGCCATTCCCG
>CALCHA010000388.1 GCA_937901265.1 uncultured Phycisphaerales bacterium | reverse complement strand
TCTTCCGAGCTCGATCTGCCGATCATCAAGTGGCGATTCGTGGCGGCGACGGCGGATGGCGAGCCGCACCACTGGCGGACGATGGGCGGCGATGCGCAGACCGGCGAAATGGCGGTCATGTTTGACGGCCCGCGCATCAAGAACAACAACAACAGCTACGACCCGATGCGTAAGCAGGGCGCGATCCTGCTGGGCAATGGCGGCGACAATTCGAACGGCTCGCAGGGGACGTTTTATGAAGGCGCCATGACGGCGGCTGGAACGTTTCCCAGCAAGGAGACCAACCAGAAGCTGCAAGCCAACATCGTGGCTGCAAAATATGATGTCTCGCGCCTGAGCGTGGCACCCGCGGATGCGGTGAATGCGCCGCCGGGCCTGCAGACCTTCGCCCCGGGTACTTCGCAGGAAACGACCGTCACCTTTACCAACACCACCGGCGCACCTGCGACGGGCGTGGAAGTCAGCATTGCCGTCCCGGCAGGCTGGTCTGCCGTGGTCTCGGGTGGCAGCGACACGGCCAAGAAGTTCGCCGACGCCGTCGCTCCCGGGGCCAGCGTGAGCGCCATCTTCAAGGTGACCTCCGGGCCTGCATCCTTCAACGGCGACCTGGTGGCCAATGCCTCCTGGACGAACAACGGCCGGACGCAAACGGAAAAAATGGCGGAGCGGGTACGCAACGGCAGCCCGATTAAAATCAATGAGTTCAGCAGCTCCTTCGTCGAGCTCTACAATGCGGGCAGCAGCGAGGTTGATCTCTCCAACTGGAGCCTGACCGAGCACCCTGCGCAACAGGCGACTTTTTCTTCGGTGAAAATCCCCGCCGGTACAAAGCTCGCAAGCAAGGGTTTCTACGTGATGGGGCTCGCCGAGTCGGGCCTGGCGGTGCCCGCCAAAAAGGGCGAATCCACGATTCACGTCCGCAGCACCGCAGGGATGAACGTCGGCGACAGCATTGAGATCGGCACGGGCTCCGCGGTGGAAACCCGTAAAATCGCCAGCATCGGTGCGGCGGCGGGCAACCACACCACGCTCTGGCAGCCTCTGCCGGATGGCCCCGTGATCACCCTTCCCATCGGTTCGACCAACGTTCCGGTGACCAGCGTCAATGGCTTCACCGTCGGCGAGAAGATCGGCCTGGGCCACGGGACGAGCGGTCCGGCGGTCTCCCGTGAAATCGAAAAATATGAAGTGGTGACGGTGACCGCGGTCGGCAAGCCGGGCACGCAAACGGCGCTCGCGGCAGATGCGAAGGCGGGCGAAACGTCGATCAAACTCCGTCAGGCCGGCAACATTTCGGTGGGCGACAAGATCCGCCTGGATATCGACAGCAAGGAGCACGGGATAGAAACGGTGACGGTCAAGAGCATCGAGGCCGCGCCGGCACCCGCAGCACCCGGCCGGGGTTTCCGCGGCGGGCCGCCGCAGACCGTCGAACTCGAGGCCCCGCTGAAGTTCAACCACGCCTCCAACATGCCCGTAAGCGCCCGCGGCACCGGCATCACCTTTGAGCCGGCGACGGCTTACGTCCATGCCAGCAACGAGCCTGTTCTGCCGCTGGGAACGGGGATCACGCTGGACAAGCCGCTGGACCAGGACCACGACATCGACGCCGCGGTCAATGGGGCGGCGAGCGCGACCGCGACCGCTTCCGCGAAGCCCAACCAGCTGTTCGGCGGTCCGGCGATCACGAACTCCGGAAACATGGTGCTGCGAAACGCTGACGGGCTGGTCATCGACAGCCTCAACTTCGGCGGCCTTGCCGACCCGTGGGCCGCGGAAGGTTTCCAGGGCAACGGCTGCAGCGCCCCTTCGCCGGTCGGCGGTCGTGGTGGCCGCGGCGGCCGCGGTGGAGCTCCCGCCGCCGCAGCGACCAACCGGAGCGTCGGCCGCGCCACCGACGGCGTCGATACCGACAGCAACTGCAAAGATTTCACCCCGCTCACCGGCACGCCCGGTGCGGCCAACGCGAAGTAGCGCGAATGGCAGCGGTACAGCACGAGACGCACATGGTCGGATCACACGTTGCTTCCTGACGAAACACCGGCTCCGCGCGAGCCCTCCTGGCCCTGGTGGCGCTGGGCCCTCACGGCCTTGAGCGCCCTGGGCTTTGTGCTGAGCTGCTACCTGAGCTGGCACGCCCTGCGGGGTGGGTCGGTGATTGGCTGCGGCGGCGGCAGCGGGTGCGATCAGGTGCTCAGCAGCCGCTGGTCGTCCGTGGGCGGCATCATGCCCGTCAGTGGCCTGGCGGCGGGAGCCTACCTGGCGCTGCTCGTTGCGGGGTTGTTTGTCGGGCCCAACATTCCCGAGGCCGATCGCCGACTGGCGTGGGGAGCGATCCTGCTGCTGGCGGGGGCAGCGGCGGGAAGTGCGGTGTGGTTCATCATCGTGCAGAAATGGATCGTCCACGCCTTTTGTCCCTATTGCATGGCCACGCACATCACCGGCCTGCTGCTGGCGGCGCTGGTCCTCTGGCGTGGGCCGCGGGGGTGGTTGCGCTGCCTCTCGCCGGCGTTGGGCCTGCTCCTCGCGGGGATCCTGGCAGCCTGCCAGATAGCCTTCGCGCCGCGAGCGGTCTTTCTCAACGGCGAATCGACCAGCGCCCTGCCCGCCGTCGAGCCCCGCGCGGTACCGCTGATCGGATCCGCCAGCGCCCCATCCATCATCACGTTGCTCTTCGACTACGAATGCCCCCATTGTCAGCATGTGCATTCGATGCTGCAGGAGGTCATCAGCCGCTACCACGGTAAGGTGGCCTTTGTCCTGTGCCCGGCACCGCTGAACAACCAGTGCAATCCCTATATTTCGCGGCAGGTCGAGGCGTTCAGAGACTCCTGCGACCTGGCGAAACTCGGTCTGGCGGTGTGGGTTGCCCGGCGGGAGGCATTTTCCAGTTTCGACGACTGGATGTACTCCGGGGATCCCGGGCAGCCCTGGCGTCCGCGAAGTCTGGACGCCGCCCGCGCCAAAGCTGTCGCCCTCGTCGGGGAAAAAGAGCTGGATACCGCCCTCGCGGATCCCTGGGTCGGCCGATTTCTGCAGGCGTCGGTGCGCATTTACGGCAACACCGTCGGCCCACATGAAAGCGGCAACGCGGTGCCCAAACTGGTCTTCGGCACCCGCTGGATCACCCCGGAACCGGCGGACACCGAGGACTTTATTTCTATCCTGCAGGAGGGCCTGGGCGTGCCCAAGCCCTGAAGCGGCGGGGAATGGCCCCCCCAGCAGGCTGAGGGCGGTGACTTGCTGAAAGGAATGCGATGGTTGTGAAGTGGCGGATGGCAGCGGCGCTTGCGGTGGCAGTGGCGGGGCTCACGGGTGCGGCCTGGGCGGATGCGGCGACCGATCAGGCGATCGCGGCGCTGGCCGGGAAAATCGCCACGGGGACGGATCTGGAGAAGGCCAACGCCTATTTGAGCCGGGCGCAGAAGTACATCCAGGAAGACAAGTTTGCTCAGGCCATCGCGGATTGTCAGGCGGCCCTGGCGCTGGCGCAGAAACTGAAAGCGACGCTGGGGCCGATCTATGTGGTGCGGGCGCGCGCGGAGATGTTTAAAGGGGACCGCGATGCGGCGCTGGCGGATTATCAGCGCGGGCTGACGACTGGCGGCGACAAGTGGACGATTACCTGGGGCATGGGCTACACCCATTACCTCGACAAGGCCTTTGGGCTGTCGGTCGACGAGTTTGCGGAAGCAGTCAAGATTGATCCGACGAAGGCGATGGGGTGGCGCTGGCTGGGGGAAACGAAATTTGCGATGGGCGACTGGGAGGGGGCGATGGCCGCCGGCAAGAAGGCGCACGAGGTCGATCCGAAAGCCTATCGGGAGCCGACGTACGATCAGAAACTCGCGGTCCTCAACGGGGCGGTCTTCGCGACCGGCAAGGCGCCGGCCATGCGCGCCCGGGCGGACTACTTCCTGGCGCGGGGGGTCACCCCGGCGGATTACGCCGCGGCCCTGGCCGGCTATGACGACATCATTCAACGGCACCTCGAAGCCACCGACGATTTTGCCATGCGGGCGTGGCTGCGCATCCGCGTGGCCCAATCCCTCGGCTATTCCCTCACGATGGCGGAGCGCAAGCTGATCGATGCCGACCTTGCCGAGGCCCTCCGTCGCGATGCTCGCTGCGGCCGGGCGCTCTACGTGCGCGGGCGCCTGC
>CALCHA010000387.1 GCA_937901265.1 uncultured Phycisphaerales bacterium | reverse complement strand
GACCCACCAGCTCCGCGGTTCGCCGGCGGTCCCCCGTGAGCATCGCCACGCGCTGAATCCCCAGATCCCGCAGCCGCGAAATCGTCTTGGCCGCCTCCGGCCGAATCTCATCCGTCATGTACACCGCCCCCAGTAGCCGCCCGTCGTGCACCACGTACACTGGCACCACCGGCAGCGTTTCATCGTCGACGTCCAACTTGGCCAGCATGGCCGCGAATTCCGCCGGCACAATTTTGGCCGACCCCGCCACGGCTTCCCGCCCATCGACAGCCCCGCGAATCCCCAGCCCTTCGAGCACCTCCACGTCCGCCGCCTCGGCAGGCGACACCCCCCGATCGCGCGCATAAGCCACCAGGCTCCGGGCGATCGGGTGGCTGCTCCGCTGCTCGATCGTCGCCGCCACCCGCAGCAGGTCGTTCACGCTCACGCCATCCGCCGGCGCCACCTTGTTCACCACGAATCGCCCGGTCGTGAGCGTCCCGGTTTTATCGAACACCACCGTCTGCAGCGTCGCTGACGCCTCCACGAACGGCCCGGCTTTCACCTGCATCCCCGCCCGGCTCGCTCGCGCCAGACTCACCACGATCGCCAGCGGGCTCGCCAGCAACATCGCACAGGGGCAACCCACCACCCACATCGTCACCATCCGCACCGGGTCGCCAGTGACGAACCACGCCAACACCGACGCCACCAGAATGATCGGGGTGTAAAAGGCAAAAAATTTGTCCGCCGCCCGAATGATCCGCGGCTGGAACTGCTGTGCCCGGCGCACCAGCGCAATCGTCTGCCCCAGCGCCGAATGTTCGCCCACCCGCTCCACCCTTATTTCCGCCGACCGCGTCAGGTTGATCGTGCCCGCCAGCATGTCGTTGCCGGGCGTCTTGTCCACCGGCATCGATTCCCCGGTCACCGAGCTTTCGTCCACGCTGGTCCCGCCGCCCAGCAGCTTCCCGTCCGCGGCAACCCGCTCCCCCGGCTGCACCACCAGCACATCGCCGACACGCAGCTCGCTGACCGAAATGACCACATCTTCGGACTTCGTGACGCCGCCTTCCGATTTCTCGCGCCGTACCCGCGCGTGCTTCGGTGCCAGCTTCTGCAACGCCAGAACCGCCTTCTGCGCGCTCTCCGTCGCCACCCCTTCAATCAACGCCCCCACCTGCAGGATCAACGCCACCAGTCCCGCTTCCACATACCACCCCAGGCTGACCGCCCCGATGATGCTCATCGCGACCAGCTCATTGACGTTCGTCTTGCCCTTCGCCAGCCCCTTGATCGCCGACCAGATGATTGGCCCGCCCGCGATCGCCGTCGCCACCAGTCCCAGAAAATTCGCCACCCCCTCGTTCGCCCCGCCCCACGACAACAACTCCGCCAGCACCAACGCCGCGATCGACAGCGGCAGCAGCACCGTCAACTGAAAGTTTAGCCCCACCCCCGAGTGCGAATGCCCGCCGCCGTCGCCGTCCGTGTGGTCATGCCCACACGCGCACGCAAAGCCATCCGCGTGGCTGTGCACATGCGCCCCCGCCTTCAAGGGAGCAAACGCCCCCGGCGCGACCGCTCCAACAGCCCGAAATGCGGGCAAGCTCTCGGTCCCCACAGCCCCCTGCGGCAAAGTCTCTTGGCTCACAACAAACCTCTCGATACCGGAACGCCTGATCGTGAATCCTGAAGGTGGAACCCTTCATTCTATCACAGAGGGGCCGCGCAGAAATGGCTGGCAGGTCCGCGGCATCAACTATCGGTCTCTCTCCTACGCCCGATCCCCCCCGGAGGTTCGCGCCCCTCCCATTTATTTTTGGCGGCACCCGGTCGCCGCCCCGCTCAACGGGGGGCGGAAACCTCCCTGTTGCCCTGAAGATCCCCGGCAAAGCTCCCCAAACTCACCTTGAATCGCCCGGCCGCGTCCACCACCCACGTCCCCTTGGACTCATCCCAATAAGCGAACGCGGAGCGCGGCAAGGCGATTTCCACCCCCTTGCTCTCGCCCGGCTGCAGCGACACTTTTGCAAAACCCTTGAGTTCGCGGAGCGGCCGCGGAATCGGGCATCCCGTCTCGCCAACATACACCGCCACCACTTCCGCCCCGGCGAGCGGGCCGGTGTTCTTCACCGTCACCTGCACCTTATAGCCGTCGCTGGAAGGCGTTACGTCAAGGTTATTCGCCGCGAACGTGGTGTAG
>CALCHA010000386.1 GCA_937901265.1 uncultured Phycisphaerales bacterium | reverse complement strand
CCCTTGAGGGCGTCGAGGGCGAAGGCGAAGAAGAAGTACCTCTTGCCGAAAGTGCGGCCGAGGTTCGTGGCGCCGATATTTTTCGACCCCACCGTGCGGATGTCGACGCCCTTGGCCTTGCCGATGACGAAGGCGAAGGGGATAGAGCCCAGGAGATAAGCGGCGAGGGGCAGGGCGATGTAGGCGATGAATTGATCGAAAGTCATTTGTAAGAATGACAAATGCAAAATGACAAATGACAAATGGGGCTATCGCCGATGCGGCAGCACATTTGTCATTTGGCATTTGTCATTTGGCATTGCTGATCTCCGTGTAAAGGGTTTCAAGGGTGTCAAGGTAGACGTCCGCAGGCATCATATCGCCGGCCTTGCGGGCGCGGGCGGCCAGGGCGGCATGTTCGGGGGTGCCCGGCCGCGGAAGAGCATCAAGGGCGGCGGCCATTTCGTCGGTGTGCTTGGGGGTGGCAACGAGCGTCCCGACATGATGCTGCGTGATGAGGTTGCCTGCGCCGAGAAATTCGGTGGAGATCACGGGCATGCCGTGGGTGAGGGCCTCAACGGCGACGAGGCCGAAGGAATCGTAGAAGGTGGGCAGGAGCAGCGCGTCGGCGGCGGCGTAGGCGCGGTCGGTCTCGCGGGTCGGGCCGACGAACAGCACGCGCGGGCCGGCGGGGTTGGATTCGCCCAGCTTGAGGTTTTCGGCAAGCTCGATGTACTCGCGCGCCTTGCCGAGGCCGACGACCAGCAACTTCCAGCGAGTCCTGGTTTTGGCGATCGCTTCGATCGCGAAGCGCAGGCCTTTGCGGCGGAAATCGTGGCCGACGAAAATGGCGACGCGGTCGTCCTGCGTCAGGCTGTAGTGGGCGCGAAACCAGGCGCGGTCCGCGGCGGCGCGGGCGGGATCGACAGCGGCGGCGGGGGTCATCCGGGGATTGGGCAGCTCGACAATTTTCTCCCGCGGGAGCGCCGGATAGCTGGCAACGAGCTGCCGCGTCATCATGGGGGAGAGGCTGATGATCTTGCGCGGCGCGGGGAAGCCCGCGCGAATGGACACCAGGGCACGGCGCTCCAGCGCCAGCAGCGTCTGCTGCTTCAGCGAGAGACGCAGCAATAGCCGTTTCCAGTGGGCACCGGCGGGGGTGTCGCGCGACGCGACGGCCTGGGCCTGGATCGCCGCGTAGATCCCCGCATGCGGGTGGTAAAGTTCCCCGGGAAAGGCGACGGTCATCGAGTGGACGACATCGGGAGCAAGCGCACGGGCGCAGGCGGCGGCGCGGCGGCCGAAGCGGCGGAAGCCCAACCCGGTGTTGAGTTTCATGCCATGCAGACGGTGGATGTGGAGCCCCTCGGGGAGCGGTTCTTCGCCGGGGGCGGGGGGCTGGGCCTGGAGGGAGCGGTCGGCGTCGTGGCTGGCGCGCTGGGTGGCCTGGCGGTAACGATTGACCTGGGCCGCAAGGTCGTGGCAGATGATGTGGACCTCATGCCGCTTTTCGCCGGAGGGAGCGGCGCGCGCGGCGAGCTGCTGCGCGAGCCAGACCGTGAAGTGCTCCGCACCGCCGCGGGTGGGGTCGAAGTGTTCGATAAGGAGTGCGAGTTTCATAGTGCGCCGATCGGAAACTACTCTGCGGCTGGAGGCATTGGCTCCAGATGATCACGCAGTATCTCCGCCAGGTCGTCACGATCAAGCTCGCCCCGGGCGACGGCCATGGTGAGGATGTACATGAGCTGGTACGAAAGCTTCGTGCGCCAGTCGTTCAGGCGCAAGAAGCGTTCGGCGGCGGCAAAAGCGGTGCGCTTGTTTCCATCGCAGAATCCCTGTGTCGTACAGAAGCCATACAGATAGTCGGAGGCCAAATCGGCGAGGTCGGCATCCTCAAGATAGCGGGCCGTAAACTGGGGGCGTGCAAATGCGGAGCGAACGGCGTTCTCATCGATGAACCCCGCTTGGCCGCCGTAGCGACCGAGTTCGTCCTCATGAAGGCGAATCAACTCATCCCAATCGAGAAATCGGAAGGTGTCCACGGCGGCTCCGGTGCAAAAACGATCAAGGCCCAGTGTGGTGGCCGGGCCTTTGGAAGGTGATCATGAAATCGGCTAACTTACTTGGCAAGCTTCTCCATGGCCTTCCCATATTGTTTATGGATGGCTTCCATGGTCTTCTGGAGCGACTCCGGCTTGCCGGGCCCGGGAAGGATGCGCTTCTTTTTCTTGACGTCCGTGTTTTCTGTTGCCATGCGACACCTCTTCGAACTTTATCGGTTGACCTATCATAGGAATCGAGCCCCTCGGATTCAACCCAGCAGTTCCGCCGCGGCCGCCAGGACCATTTCGGGGGTGAGCCCGCGCAGGCAGCGGTGGTCGATCGGGCATTTTTTGAGCTGGCATGGGCCGCAGGGGACGTTGACGCGGAGGATGCGCTCGTTCGGGTGAAGCGTTTCCGCCCAGCGCGGGTCGGTGGGGCCGAAGAGGGTGATGGTGGGAACGTTGAACGCGGCGGCAAAGTGGCGCGGGCCGGTGTCGTTGCAGAGCACGAGTTTGCTGCGGCGGATCAGTTCCTTGAGCGCCCCCAGGGGAATGCCTTGGCCATGATTGAGCGCGGGAAGCGAGAGAAAGTGCTGCGGGCTGACCCCTGTCGCTTTGGTGGTGGCGTGCTCGATGATCGCCTGGAGGATGGGCGCTTCGGCCGGGCTGCCCGCGAGGAGGATGCTGGTGCCGTATTTCTGAATGAGCGTGGTCGCCACCGCCGCGAAGTGCTCCGGCGGATAGCATTTGGAGGAGCCAAAGTTGGCGCCGGGAATGAGCGTCACCCAGGTCGGAGAGGGAATGGCCAGGGTGGCAAGGGCGGCGGCGGCCTGCGCCCGCTCTTCGTCCGTGATCGCCAGTTCCATGTGTTTTGAGAGCTCGTGCGCGCCGAGATATTCCGCGAGGGCCAGGTAGTAATCGATAGCGGGCGTGGGCTGGTACGGGGAGCCAATTCTGGGATTCTGGGGCCGCCCCAGCTCCCGGGAGATCTGGCGGATGGCAAGTCGCTTCGCCAGGTCGGCAGAGCGCTGGTCGAGGGCGCGGCGTTGCGGGGTGAGGGTGTGGGTGAGCAGGGGGGCGCGCCAGTCGCGCGCGTAGCCCAGCCGTTGCGGGATGCGGGCGCGGAACAGGGACCAGGCGGCGCGGAAGGCATTGGGCAGGGCGATGCCCATGTCAAAACGTCCGGTGCGGAGATACCGCGCGGTGGCGGCCGGGTTGTGGCGGTCCGCGAGGTAGACCTCCTGGACGTAGGACAAACCGGCCAGAACCGGTGCCGCCAGCGGACGGGCGACGGCGGCAATGTGAGCATGTGGGTAGAGGGTGGCCAGTGCACGCAGGAACGGCGTGGCCATGACCGCATCACCCAGCCAGGTGGGCATGAGGAGGACGATGCGGGCGGCGGGGATCTTGGGCATTGTTGGATTGTCGGGGATGGATGGAGGAGGGTCAAAGCGGGCGCGAACGAACACGGGCGGGACGCCCGTGGCACGATGCAAAAAGGCGGGTGGCCCGGTTCGTTGCGAACCGGGCCACGTCTCGGAAGGAAGAATTGAGGAGAGACGTTTAATGGGGTAGGTAGG
>CALCHA010000385.1 GCA_937901265.1 uncultured Phycisphaerales bacterium | reverse complement strand
AATCAGCCGGGGCCGCATGCGTCGCTGGAAATGGCGCGGACGCACGGGTTGGTGGTGTCAGGGGCATCCCAGGCCGCGCCGGTGTATACGGTGGAGCCCCCCCACCGGCAGGAACTGGCGAAGGAAGATGGGACCGTGCTGCGACATATTCCGCGGATTGGGGAGCTGTTCAAGCAGGCGGTTTCGCGCCGGAAGCTCTTTCATGAGATGAACGTTGTGCCCTGGTCGAAGCCGGCGGGGAAGATCGACCTGCGGAATTACAGGGAATTTCGTGGTCCGCCCGCGCCGCCCGCTCCATCAGCGGACGTGTTGATGCCGATGGAACCGCTGCTGTAGGCAAGCCTCGGGGGCCCTGGAGGGGGCATGGTGGAGGGCCACCTGTTCCGGCAACGCAGAGTATTCCTTTGACAGCTTCGGGGGTGCGTCTATAATCGGCCCCAATATCCGAAGTTCCAGGCTCACGGTTTGGAATTTCGGGGTGGCGTGGATGGCAGAGCACGGCGGAGGACACCGCTCCGGCACTTTTCAGGCCGTGAGTTGCACATTCTGGTTGGTGGCGTTCCATTTTTTCCCTAGTCGCAGCCTTGGCGCAGCGTCTGATTCAGGAGGCTTTATGCTCCAGCGGTCCAAACAGCGGTCCGGGTGGTCGGGTCTAGTCCTCGCGGCAGCGGTGCTAACGACGACGGGGGCGCCGCACCTGGGGTGGGCGCAGGAAACCGCTCCGGCAGCACCTGCTGGCGCCGGCGATGCGACCAAAAACCTGCAGCAGTATGCCGACGACTTTCTGCATTACTCGCTGGTCAACAACGCGGAGCTGGCGAAGGCCAACGCCCAGGCGATCATCAACGCCAACGCAGCTCCGGCCGATCTTGTGGCGGCCTTCGAAGCCGCCGCGAATGGCCGCAACCCGCGCGAAGTGATGTTGCGCAACGAGCAACGCGACGACCTGCGGGATATCTCGGCGCAACTCCTCGACAAGCTGGAGGAGGGCTACCGCTCCGTGGCCCGTGACCCCAAGCGCATCCGCGAGGAAGTCGAGCGACTGGGCAATGGCCCCCGCGCGTACAACAACGCGCGCGACCGCCTCACCGCGGCTGGTGCCTACGCGGCCCCCATCTTCCTCGAATATCTGCAGAATGGCAGCAAGAAGAACCTGCAGCCTTATATTGTCCGCGTCATGACCGAGATCGGCCGGCCCCTGCTGCCGCCGCTGCTCGAGGCGCTCAACACCAAAGACAACGCCCTCAAGCTGACGCTGGTCGATGTCATCGGCCAGATCGGCTATCCGCAGGCGCTGCCCCAGCTGCGACTGCTGCAGGCCGGTAGCGGCACCGATGGCGAGGTGAAAACCGCGGTCGATCACGCGATTGACCGCATCGACCGCACGGGTGGGGCGGCCCGCTCCTCGCCCGCGGAACTTTTCCTCGCGGCTGGCCGCAACTACTACGAAGCCAAGGCCTCCTACCTGCCGGGCTCGCCGAAGGAAAAGACCAACGCGATCTGGAAATTTGACAATGGCCTGAACAACGTGGTGCCGCTCGACGTCCCCACGCCGATTTGGAACAGCGTCATGGCCATGGGTTGCGCCGAGGAGGCGCTCAAGCTTGAGTCGAACAACTCGGGCGCGATCTCGCTGTGGCTGGCCTCGAGCCTCCGCAAGGAAATCGACCTGCCCGCGGGGGCGACCGATCCGACCCGTCAGGGCGGCAAGCCCGATGCCGCGTTCTATGCTCGCGCCGCCGGACCCATCTATGTGAACCCCGTGCTCAGCATGGCGCTGGCCGATCATGACACCGCCCTGGCGATCAAGGCGATCGACGCCCTGGAAGCCACCGGCGGAACGCAGGGGCTGATCTCGGGCAACGACGCCCCGCTGATCCGGGCGCTCAATGATTCCGACCGCCAGATTCGCTTCCGCGCCGCCTTCGCACTGGCCCGCGCGAATCCCTCAGCCCCCTTCGCCGCCGCTTACCGCGTGGTGCCCACGCTCGCCGAAGCCGTCGGTGGCCTGGAGTCTCCCGTGGTGCTGATCGTTTCCCCCAATGAGGACCAGCGGAACAAGCTGGCCGATGCCTTGCGCAGCGGCGAGACGCCCTACACCGTGTTCAGTGCGGCGAGCTTCGCCCGGGCGCTGGAACTCTCGCGAAGTGCCGGCTCCATCACCGCGGCCATCGTTCCGTTCGGTTCGGACAGCGGCGCTGTGGGAATGTACAAAGATCAGGACCACCGCCTGAATCACACCGCGGTGATCGTGATGGCCACCCCGGAACAGGCCCCCGCACAGAAGGCCAGCGCCAACAGCTACGAAGTCATCGACTCCAAGGCCGACCCCGACGCCGTCAAGGCCGCCCTGGCGGATGTGACCGGCATGAATGCCGGTGCTTCGGCGACGACCAATCCGGCTGCCGGCGACAGCGCCCAGTTCACCGAAACCGCGCTGAACCTGCTCAAGATGCTGGCCGCCGATCACAAGTCGATCTATAACATCAACGACGCGCTGCCCGCGCTGACCACGGCCCTGCGTGATAAAAATGCCGCGGTCGCCGGCGGGGCGGCGGCGGTTCTCGGGCACATCAACAGCGCGGAGGGTGAAAAGGCCCTGGCTGCGGCCGCCTTGTCTCCCGACACCGACGCGGCGCTGCGGGCACCGATGTTCGCTGCCCTTGCGGAATCCGCCAAGCGCACGGGCAATGCCTTGGACTCCGCGGCGATCAACGCGCTGATCAAGGAAGTGTCCAGCGAGTCCGACGCGGCCACCAAAGAAGCGGCCGCAACCGCCCTGGGAGCTCTCAACGTGCCGAGCAATCAGGCCAGTGCCTTGATCCTGCAGCAGGCAAAGTAACCCTCCCCACGCCCAACGAACTTGCCAGAGGCCCGTCCTGCATGGACGGGCCTCTTTGCTTTTTGCCCTCGGCTGCCCTCCGCACGCAAGATCCCTCGCTCCTTCCGCGCAAACAACCCCGCGCCTTGCCAACAAAAAAAGCCCGCATCCTGCGAGAGGATGCGGGCCGGATTATTCATGCGGGGGTCAACGGGCGATTTTAGCCGTTGATGGATTCGACCTGGACAGCGATGTAACGCTGACGGTGGCCGACGCGGCGGTGGAAACCCTTCCGGCGGGTGAAGCGTTCGACGTAAATCTTGTCGGCCTTGATCTCGCCAAGGATCTTGGCGGTGACGGTGGCGCCCGCCACGGTGGGCTTCCCGACCTTCACGCCGCCTTCGCTCGAGACGAAGAGGACCTTGTCAAAGGTCACGGTGTCCTGACCTGCGGGCATTTCCCGGAGGTCAATTTCAAAACGGTCGCCCGGCTCCACTTTGAGCTGCGTGCCGCTGTCTTCGATGATTGCGTATGCCATGAGCATGTCTCCAATGCATCCCGTCCGAATATCGCTCCGGACTCAGGGAAGTCCCGTAGTATCCACAACTGCCCCCACTTTTGCAAGCGTTCATCACTTTCAGGCTTTTATCGCCTTCTGTACAATCGGCGCATGAACACCCAACAAACCGTCCCGATCCTCGATTTTGGCTCGCAGTACGTGCAGTTGATTGCCCGCCGCGTGCGTGAAGCCGGCGTCTATTCGCTGCTGGTGCGGCCCGATATTTCCGTGGAGGAGCTGCGCAAGCTTTCCCCGGTCGGCGTCATCCTTTCCGGTGGCCCGTCGAGCGTCTATGACGCCGGCGCCCCGCGCTGCGATCCGAAAATCTTCGACCTCGGCGTGCCCGTCCTGGGCATCTGCTACGGCATGCAAATCGCCGCGCAGATCCTCGGAGGCGACGTCAGGCCCGGGGAAGCTCGCGAGTATGGACGCACCCGCCTGCACATTGCCGACAACAGCCGCGACCTGCTCGCGGGCCTGCCGCAGGAGACCACCGTGTGGATGTCCCACGGCGATCAGGTGAAAGCCCTCGGCCCCGACTTCCTGCCCCTGGCCTCCACGCCCACCTGCCCGCTCGCCGCGATGCGCCATGTGTCGAAGCCTTTCTTCGGGGTGCAGTTTCACCCCGAAGTCACCCACACCCCGCATGGCCGGGAGATCATCGATAATTTTCTCTACAAAATTTGCCACGCCGCGGGAACCTGGCAGATGGGCAGCGTCATTGAGCAATCGGTGGCCGCAGTCCGTCGGCAGGTCGGTGACGGACACGTCATCTGCGGATTGTCCGGCGGCGTCGATTCCTCGGTGCTCGCGGCGCTGCTGCACAAGGCGATCGGCAACCAGCTCACCTGCATCTTCGTCGACAACGGCCTCCTGCGAAAAAACGAGCGCCAGACGGTGGAGTCCACCTTCCGCGACCACTTCAACATTGACCTCCGCGTCATCGATGCCTCCACCCAATTCCTCACCGCGCTCCGGGGCGTGACCGAGCCACAGGAGAAACGCAAAATCATCGGCAAGCTGTTCATTGATGTCTTCAAATCGCAGGCTGCATCCATTCAGGATGCTCGCTTTCTCGCCCAGGGGACGCTCTACCCCGACGTGATCGAATCGGGCCACAGCCACGCGGGCACCGCTGCCAACATCAAGTTGCACCACAACGTCGGCGGCCTGCCGGCGGAGCTGGGCTTTGAACTCGTCGAGCCCCTTCGCGATCTTTTCAAGGATGAGGTGCGGAAACTCGGCGAACTTCTCGGCCTGCCCGCGCACATCGTCTGGCGCCATCCTTTCCCCGGCCCGGGGCTGGCCGTTCGCTGTATTGGCGAGATCACCACTGAAAAGCTCGAGTTGCTGCGCGAAGCGGATGAAATTTTCCTCGAGGAAATCATCGCCGAGAACCTCTACCGCAACACGGCTCAGACCTTCGCGGCGATTTTGCCGATCCGCGCCGTGGGCGTCATGGGCGATGGCCGCAGCTATCACCATGTGATCGCCTTGCGCAGCGTCGACACCAGCGATTTCATGACCGCCGACTGGTCGCGGATTCCCTACGACGTGCTGGCCCGCGTGAGCAACCGCATCGTCAACGAAGTGCGCGGCATTTCGCGGGTCGTCTACGACATCACCAGCAAACCGCCGGGGACGATCGAGTGGGAGTGAGCTTGATTCACCACATTTTTGACAAACCCGGCCAGCGGCCGATTCCCATCCCGGTCCATCGCGGAAAGGTGAAGCATGTCTATCTCCGCAAAGTCCAAAAAATCGTCGGCACCGATTGATCGCCCCTTCGCTCGCGAAATCCTCAGGGAAGCTCAGGAACTCGCACAACACTACCAGATCGTGTTGCAGATGGAGGACGGCGAATACTTCGGCCGGGGCCTTGAACTCCCCACCGTCATGAGCGACGGCAAGACCGCCGAGCAGTGCGTCAAAAGCACCCGCGAAGCCCTTGTCGCCACCGTCGCCTACATGCTCGAAAAAGGTGAAAGGCCGCCCGCCCCCGCCTCCGACGCCACCCGCTCGGTGCAACTGAACATCC
>CALCHA010000384.1 GCA_937901265.1 uncultured Phycisphaerales bacterium | reverse complement strand
CCTTGTCCGCCTCGCTCAAGCGGTACTCAATCACCGGTTCGCCGTCGCCCCCCACCCGGATTCGATGCTCCGGCGAGGGCGTGTCGATCAGCATCACCCCGAAGCCCCCCAGATGCGCAAACTGGTGCACCAGGCTGAACACATGCTCCCCATCGCCCGGCGTCACGCCCGCGACATAGGCGGGCATCGCGGATGTCGCCTCCAGCACATACCCCTGCGCCGGTGCCGGGTCCGCCACGTACACCGTCGAGGGCGTCCCCTCCCAGGCGCGTATCTCGCGGTCAAACACGCCGATCAACGGCATCGAGGGATGGGCCACGATGCCGCGTCCGATTTGCCCATTGTCCAGCCCCGAATTCAGCAGCAGCGCCGCGCTGCCCAGCGTGCCGGCGCACAGGATCACCTGCCGGGCGGCGATCCGCACCCGCGTCCCCGCTGGTATGTGCATCCCGTTGAGGTCCCCCGCCATCCCCGGCTGGTCCCATGGCCGCTGCATTTCCACCTCCACGCCCGCCGCCCGGCGATCCGGGCCGGCGGCCGGCGCCCACAGCAGCCGCATGACCCGGGCCTCCGGAAGCAGGCTCAGCGGGTTCGCCCGGTCCTTCATCGCCGTCAGGATCAGCCCCTCGACGGCGGAGCGCTTGTCGGTGACTCCGCCCGCCCCGGCCCCGCCGGCATAGGTGTTGAGCCCGTAGAGCGCCGGGGTCATCCCCTCGCGCGTGGCCCCCTCCCACAGGATCCGGTTGTTGGCGTTCACCTCCTCCATCCCCGCCTGCCGCGTGCCGATCATGCCGGTCACCCAGGCGTAGGCGGCGGCGATCTGGGTTTGCGAAAACTGCTCCGGCCCGATCCTCCCCGCCTGCCGCCACGCCTCGATCCGCGCCCGCACCAGCGGCAACGTCGGCGCAAAGGCCAGGTCGATGTTCACCGCCGTGCCGCCGCCGACCGTCTGCCCGTTGCGAAA
Source organism: uncultured Phycisphaerales bacterium (assembly GCA_937901265.1). Classification (GTDB taxonomy): domain Bacteria; phylum Planctomycetota; class Phycisphaerae; order WQYP01; family WQYP01; genus CALCHA01. Next base: position 3,259 of record CALCHA010000384.1, on the reverse strand, counting down.
CCACACGCCCCCATCCGCCGACGTCCGCCCGCCGCCCGATTCCATCAGCGAGGCCATCGCCCGCCCATCAGCCGCCCCGGGCACCAGCAGCGGCCCCCGGTCCAGCAGCACCACCCGCTTGCCCCCGCGGCGCAGCTCGTGGCCCAGCACCGCCCCCGCGGGACCACTGCCCACGATCAGCACGTCTATCGCGCCCCCGGAATGCGCCACCTCGCCGCGCGCCGCGTCGTACCGCAGCGCACTTGCCGGCAGCGACTGACGCAACGCCGTGACGCGCGCGGCCGCGTCCGCCGCCACCACCGGCTGCGGCGGAAGGCCGGCAATCCGCAGCCCCACCGGCGGGCTATAGATCATCGCCAGAAAGCGCACCCGCAGTCCCTGGGCCAGCAGCCGCCGGCGCGGGTCCGGCGACCTCTGCAGCTCGAGCAGCCACGCCTCGCGCTCCGCCGCCGGCAAGGCCGCGAAGCGCTTCCCGCGCTGTTCCGCCAGCGTCTCCAGGCCATCGAGCGCCTCGCGAAATCCCCGATTCGCCGCCGCCGCCGTCCAGCCCTGCGCATGGAGCGCCTCCGCCGCTTGCCGCAGCGCCGGATCGCCTGCGGTGCATTCGGGAGGCAGGAATACCGCAAAACAGGCGTCGTAGACCGCACGCGTCGCCGCGACGCCGCTCCTCGAGGGGGCCGCCGGGGCCGCCGCCTCCCCGCACCCCGCCAGCGCCGCTCCCAGCGCCGCCGCGACCCACCAGCCCATGCACCTGCTCACGCGCATCGCGCGCCGCCTTTCTCCCGTCAATCGCCGAAGCGAAACCGCACAATCTGAATAATCGCGCTGACGGCATCCTTCCAGCCGATTTTCTTGCCCTCTTCATACGTCCGCCCCGCGTAGGCCACCCCCACCTCATAGACCCGCGCCTTTTTTCCGTTGATGCGCACCCGCGCCACCTTGGCCGTCAGTTCCGGTTCGATGCCGAAGCGCGGGCTCTTCACCTTGATCTGCTCATACACCGGCCGGGTGAAGACTTTGTAGCAGACCTCCATGTCCGTCAGGTTCAAGTTGGTCACGACGTTGGAGAGCATGGTCAGGATGTTGTTGGCGACCTGGTGCCAGAAGTACATGACGCGGTGCGGCTCGCCGATGAAGCGGCTGCCGAAGACCACGTCCGCCTTGCCGTCGAGGATGGGCTGGAGCAGCTTGGGATAATCGGCCGGGTCATACTCAAAGTCGGCGTCCTGGATGATCAGCAGATCGCCGGTGGCCATGGCCCAGGCATCGCGGACGGCGGCCCCCTTGCCCTCGTTCTGCGGCTTGTTGAGCATCTTGTAGGTCACGCCGTCGCGCGCCAGCGCCGCGGGAATCTGCTGCATGATCTCCCAGGTCTTGTCCTTCGAGGCGTCGTTGACCAGGATGATCTCGCGCTTCAGGCCGCCGGGGACGGGCTGATCCACGACGCGTTTGACCACGGCGGCGAGGTAGCGCTGCTCGTTGTAGACGGGGATGAGGATGGAGAGGGTCTCGAAGAGGGGGCGCGCGGGCTCCACGAACATCCCCTCGATCCCCGCAGCCGCATCGGTTTGCCCCTCCGTCTCGCCACTGGTCGTCATGCACATCCTCTTGCGAACAAACTTTGCCTTGGGACTTCGTATTCCACCCGACACCCGCCGCAAACGCAATCGCCCCTGTTGGATGCCCCTGCGTCCTCGGTGCGTCGAAACCAAAACAGCCCCGCAGCGGTTCCTCGTCAGGATCTCCTGGCTGAAGCGCGGACGAGCGGATGGACTGGCAAACCGGACCGCGGGCCGAGGGCATGCAACGAGGGTTACACTTTTGCGACGCGCGACCGCCGAAGGACGTTTGCCAGGCGCGTCGCGAAAATGGTCAGGGTGAGGATGCCCAGCCAGGTCATCGCGTGCAGGAAGCGGACGGTGGGGCCGATGCTGCATGCGGCGATGACGGCGATCTGCAGGCTTGCGAAGACGAAGAGCAAAAAGGCGGCGGGGCGTTGGGGGCGTGGCAGGAGGGGGACCAGGAGGGCCATGGGGAGGGGGAGCAGGAGCAGTGCGAGGAACCATCCCCAGGCGTGAAAGTAGTAAACGTTGGTGAGGGTGACGCGGTGGGGGAGGTCGGCGCCTTCGAGGTGGTAATCGTCGCGCAGGAGTTGCAGGAGGTTGTCGGGAAGTTCGCGGTCGCCGCCGCGGTCGCTTTTCATGCCCCAGGCGAGATGCTCGAGGTTCCAGTAGTCGGCGTAGCCGAACCAGGCGAGGCGGAGTTCACCGAGGGGGTCGCGCAGGACGGCATGAATGGCGGTGGCCTTGGCGAGGCGGCGGGCGCTGCGCGGGCCGTAGACCTGGTTGAGGTTCCAGACGAGGCCACCGGTTTCCCAGCGTTGGCGGTCGCGTTCGCGCGGGTTCTTGAGGTCGAAGGGGGTGTTGAAAATGGCGGCGGCGTGGGCCTGGTCGGGGAAGTCCTGGGGCGTGGCGATGGGGGCGACGAAGGAGAGGATGTGGAAGCCTTCATCGTAGTTGTATTCGGGGCCGGCACCGGGGAGGGCGGTCTGGATGAGGCGGGAATAGTCCCATTTGTAGGTGTATTGGAGGCCGGCGAAGAGGGCGATGGAGACCAGCAGGTGGGCGCCGACGCGGGCCCGGCGGCGATCGATCCAGCGCCCCTGTGTGCCGGGGGAAATCGTGCGCCAGGCGAGGAGCGGCGCCAGCAGGGTGGCGGCTTCGAGCATGGGGAGGAAGCTGACGCGCATGGCGACGACGAAGATGGCGGCGAGCTGCATGAGGGCGAGGCGGCGCAGGCTTGCGCGCTGCAGGTAGGCGAGCGCCGCGGTCACGAAGAGGCTGAAGGCCAGCAGCGAAATGGCCTCGGTCATGACGAAGCGTTCGAGGAGCAGCTGGAGCGGTTCGACGGCGCAGAGGAGGGCGGCGGCGGCGGCAAGGAGCCGGCCGGCACCGAAAAACTGCCGCAGGATATAGCCGGCGAGGAGCGCCGAGCAGGCCCCGGCGAGGGACTGCGTCCAGAGCAGCGGCTGGAGCGAGCCGGTCCAGGTGGCGACCCACTTGATGATCCACCCATAGAGGAAGGAGCGGTCCGGGGGGATATAGCCATTCTTGGCGGTGAGCAGGTAAGCGATGGAGTCGCCGAGGTAGAACATGGGGGCGTGATCGACGAGGAGCAGCAGGGCCTTGATGAGCAGCAGTACCGCGAAAAGGAGCGCCCAGAAGCGGCGATCGCCGGAGTCGCGGGGGAGCTGCGGCTG
>CALCHA010000383.1 GCA_937901265.1 uncultured Phycisphaerales bacterium | reverse complement strand
CCACCCCGCCATTCTGTCCGCCGCCGCCCTCTCTGTGGAATTCGTTGCGCACCTTGCGCACCTTGCCCAACGCGTTCTCTAACCACTCTCCCCACAACTTCTTGCACTATGTTCGCACACGCGTTTTTTTGCGCACCTGCGCAACTCCCCCCGCCCGTTGCGCACCTTGCCCCCGCCGCCACCCCGTCATTTCTTCCCTTTTCCCCTTTGCGTTTCTCTCCCCCGCGCCTATCCTTACCGCCTTGCCTTTTCAGGAGCCGAAACACGCTATGTCCACCACTTCCAACGCCTCCCTCATCGCCCGCCACAACGCCGCCCTCACCCCCAATTATGGCAAGCTCCCTGCCGCCATCGTCTCGGGCAGCGGCTCCCGACTCACCGATGCCGACGGCAAAACCTACATCGACCTCTTCGCCGGCTTCGGCGGCACCATCCTCGGCCACTGCCACCCCGCCCTCGTCCACGCCCTCTCCGCCCAGGCCAACACCCTCTGGACCGTGGGCAACCAGTTCTACTCCGAACCCCAGATCCGCCTCGCCGAGCATCTCAAAGCCAAAGCCTTCGACGGCCGCGCGTTCTTCTGCCACTCCGGCGCTGAAGCCAACGAAGCCGCCATCAAACTCGCACGCCTCGCCGCCGGTGGAGGAGACAACGAAGGCCACGGCAAGTACAAAATCATCTCCTTCCTCAAAGGCTTCCACGGCCGCACCCTCGGTGCCCTCTCCGCCACGCCCACCCCCGCTTACCAGAAGGGCTTCACCCCCCTCACCCCCGGCTTCCTCGCCGTCCCCTACAACGACCTGGCCGCCCTCAAGGCCGCCATCGACGAGCACACCGCCGGCATCCTCATGGAGCCGATCCAGGGCGAAGGGGGCGTCCACCTGCCCGACCCCGCCTTCCCCGCGCAGGTCCGCAAGCTCTGCGACGAAAACAACATCACCCTCATCTTCGACGAGGTCTGGACCGGCTGCGGCCGCACCGGCCATTACTTCGGCCACCAGCTCTACCGGCACCCCGACGGCTCCCCCGTGCTACCCGACATTCTCACGCTGGGCAAAGCCCTCGGCGGCGGCATCCCGACGGCCTGCATGTTCGCCATCCCGCGCCTCGCCGCGCTGCTCCAGCCTGGCACCCACGGCTGCACCCTCGGCGGCAACCCGATCTGCGCCGCCGTCGCCGCCGCGGTCTTCGATGTCCTGGAAAAAGAAAACCTGTGCGACCAAGCCGCGGAGAAGGGCAGGAAAATCCGCGCCGCGCTGACCGGCTTCAAAAATGCGGCCAAAATCAAGGATGTCCGCGGCGCCGGCCTCATGCTCGGCATCCAACTCCACGCCCCCGACGCCGCCCCCGTCGTCGCCGCCGCCCTCGCCCTGGGCCTGGTGATCAACGCCACCAGCAAAAACGTCCTCCGCCTCGCCCCCGCCCTCAACATCCCCGACGAAGACCTCGACCAGGCCCTCCCGCTGCTCGACCAGGCCCTCGCCGCCGTCTAACCGTTTAGCCCCGGCCCTCGGGCCGGGGCGCTCGCGGAGTTCGTCCCCTCATGCCCAAAGTCGTCGAAAATCTCACCGAGCCCGAAGTCCTCGCGCTGGCTATTCAGTTGGAGGAGGCGGACGCTCGCACCTACAGCGACATTGCCGACGCGCTGCGCGAGTCGCATCCCGCCACCGCCGAGACTTTTGCCCGGATGCAGGCGGAGGAAGTCACGCACCGTCGCCGCCTCACGGCACTGTTTCGCGAAAAGTTCGGCGACCAGCTGCCGCCGATCACCCGCGCGGATGTGGAAGGCTTCGCACCGCGGCCGCCGGTCTGGCTGGACGGCAAGCTGTCGGTGGAAAAGGTGCGCGATCAGGCCACCGAGATGGAAGCGCAGACGCGCCGCTTTTATCAGGGGGCGGCCTCGCGCACGACCGATCTGCAGGTCCGGGAACTGCTCAACGCCCTCGCCGATGACGAGAGCGGCCACATCGACGCCGCCCGGCAGATGCGGGAGCAGCTGGCCCCGGGCTATGCGGCGGAGGAGGGCAGGCATCAGGACTCGAAGCGTAAAAAGTTTCTCCTGGAGGTGATCCAGCCGGGGCTTGCGGGGCTGATGGATGGCTCGGTGTCGACGCTGGCCCCGATTTTCGCGGCGGCTTTTGCGACGAAGAACAACTGGGACGCCTTCCGCGTGGGGCTGGCCGCGTCGATTGGCGCGGGCATTTCGATGGGCTTTGCGGAGGCGCTGTCGGACGATGGGAAGCTGTCGGGGCGGGGGAAACCGCTGATTCGCGGGCTGGCTTGCGGCCTGATGACGACTGCCGGGGGCATCGGGCACACGCTGCCTTTTCTCGTTCCGCAGCGCACTCCCGGCGATCCGCGGGCCTTTGAAATCGCCACGCTTCTGGCGCTGCTCGTCGTGGCCGTGGAGCTTGCGGCGATCTCCTGGATTCGCCACCGGTACATGCAATCGCCCTGGCTGATCGCCGCCATTCAGGTGGTCGTCGGAGGGCTGATTGTGCTGCTGGCGGGGATACTCATCGGCAGTTAATTTTTGGCGGGCGGTTGAGCGGCGCACTTATGTCGTGTTCCGGCAAGGACTTTCGTCAATTGGAACAAAATGAATTTAGCAGTGGACTATTCCGGAACGGCCCCCCTATAATGTCTTGCAATTCGTGGGCGTTCAGCTCTCCCCGTGTCCAGTTTGGCCGAAGCCATCTCCTAGACCGTCGGCGCTAATCCCACCTTACATCCGAGGAGTTCCCTCATGTCCTACGAGGACAAAACCATTGTGTGCGTCGATTGCGGCGCCGAGTTCACTTTCACGGCCGATGAGCAGCAGAGGTTCGCCGAACGGGGTTTCACCAACGAGCCCAAGCGTTGCAAGACCTGTCGGGACGCCAAGAAGGCCCAGCAGGGCGGCAACTTTGGCGGCGGCGCTGGTGGCGGCGGCGGTAGCCGTGGCGGCTACGGCGGCGGCGGTGGCGGCGGCGGCGGTAGCCGTGGCGGCTACGGCGGCGGAGCTGGTGGTGGTGGCGGCGATCGCGGCCCCCGTCAGATGTTCCCGGCGACCTGCGCGTCCTGCGGCCAGCCGACCGAAGTTCCGTTCAAGCAGAGCGGCAACCGTCCGGTTTACTGCCGTGACTGCTTCCAGGCTCAACGCCGGTAAGGAACTCTCTCCCCTTCGTTAGCACGACGATCCAAAGCCCGCGAAAGCAATTTCGCGGGCTTTCTTCGTTTTTGCCCGCCCGTTCCTCTGGCGTGGATGGACCGCGCACCATGGCAAGTGCCCGATGGAGTCCCGGTGAAGGTCGAAGTCGTTGAAGCCAGGCTCCCCCAAACATTGCGCGGGGGGTGGATGGCCAACGCCCTCACGCGACCGAAGGTCGCCGGCGGCGACGCAGGAGGAGGGCCAGCGGCGCGGCGCCCAGCAGGCTGAGGGTGGCGGGTGCGGGGACTTCGCCGACGAGGTCGGTGTTGACATCGAGGCCGAGGAGGCCGTTGGGCTCATCGAAGACGACCCAGTTGAAGGGGGTGGGGGAGGGATCAGAGATGGGGAAGAGGTCGTTGGGGTCGGAATCGATATTGGCGGAGGCGAGCAGGTTGTTCATGGCGAAATCGCCGTCGAGGGTGAGGATTCGGCCGGTCTGGGGGTCTATGAGGTTGATGTCGAGGACCAGAACGGGGAGGTGTCGGAAGAGGAGGTTGTGGGGGTCGTTGTCGTCGCCGCCGGCTTCGGTGGTGCGCAGGAGCAGGGAGTCGAGCCAGAAGCCGGCGATCATCTGGGTATCGCCGATGCCGCCGATGGGCAGGACGAACTGCTCGGCGATGTCGTTGCCCTGGTCGTCGACGAGTTCAGGGGCGTCGGTCTGGTAAGTCCCGGCCTTGTAATGGACGCCGACGGCGGCGGCCTGGTTCTGGGAGATGAAGTTGGCGGCGGCGCCGGTGTCGAGGAGCCAGCTTCCCTCGGAGGTGAGGGTGGTCTGACCGGTGGGGCCGGAGAGGGTGCGTGAGATTTTGATGCCGGGGGTGGTGCTGGTGACGGTGTGATCGAAGGTGGCGACGGGATCGGTGCCGATGAAGGGGTTGTGCACCATGTCGGGGCCGGCACCGCCGGAGACGGGGGTGAAGCGGGAGAAGTCGCCGTAGGAAAGCTTCACGTGCAGGTTGGTGGTGGGGATGCCGGGGTTGTTGTCCTGGGTGGCGGGGTGAAACGCTTCACCGGGGGTGTAGAGATAGGTGCGCGTTTCGGAATTCTGGAGTTGGGTGATGATGGTGTCGAAGTCGGCGTTGGGGTCGTTGAGGCCGTTGATGACGTCGATGATGCCGTTGGTGGGCTTGGGGTCGATGACGAGGACCTTGCCCTTGAGGGCGGGCATACCGACGACGTCGACGGAGTTGAGGCCGGAGACGATGTCTTCGAGGTCATCGCCGGAGGGAGGGGAGAGGGGTCCGATTTCGACGTGGAAGCCGGCGTTACCCGGCGCTGGGGGCAGGGGCGTGTAGGGGGTGAGGTTGGGCTGGCCGTTGTTGAACTGGTCGAGATCGCTGCGAGGAAAATAGTTGGCAAGGGCGATGTGCAGGGTTTCCGAGACGCTGAAGCCGGCCGGGCCGCCGACGCCGACGTCGGTGAGGGTGGCCCCGTTGGTGGTGATGCCGAAGCTGGTGGCGGTGTCCTGGCCGAGGAGGATGCTGCCGCTGCCGGTGTCGAGGTAGGCGGTGAGGGGGAAGGTGGTGACGTTGTCGGAGAGCTCGCCGGTCACCGGGTCAATGCCCAGGCC
>CALCHA010000382.1 GCA_937901265.1 uncultured Phycisphaerales bacterium | reverse complement strand
GATCGCCACTTCGGCGTCGGTGGCGATGGCCTGATCCTGGTGGCCCCCCCCACCGAGGCGGGAAAAAAGGAGGGGGCGACCGTCCGCATGCGGATGTTCAATGGCGACGGAAGCGAAAGCGAAATGTGCGGCAACGGCGTGCGCTGCGTGGCGAAATTCGCCCACGACCGCGGCCTGAGCACGCAAAACCCGATGCGCGTGGAAACCGGTCGCGGTGTCCTGACCCTGCAACTGCGCACCGGCGACGATGACAAGGTGCGCGACGTCACCGTGAACATGGGCCCCCCCATCCTCGACCTTGAACAGATCCCCGTGGACCGCCAATGGCTCGGCGCGACCGGCCACGTCCGCCTCTTTCAGGTGCCCATGGGCACCAGCCTCGGCGTTGAGGCGGTCTTCGTCTCGATGGGCAACCCGCACGCGGTGATCTTTGTGGATGACGTCGCCGCGGTCGACCTCGAAAAAGTCGGCCCGGTGCTGGAGAAACACAAGGCCTTTCCGCGGCGGATCAACGTCCACTTCGTGCAGGTCCGCTCCCCCACCGAGGTCACCATGCGGACATGGGAACGAGGCAGCGGCATCACGCTGGCCTGCGGCACGGGGGCCTCGGCGGTCTGCGTCGCCGGCGTGCTCGTCGGCAAGACCTCGCGCGAAATCCTCGCCCACCTCCCGGGCGGCGATCTGGCCCTCGAATGGCGCGAAAGCGACGACTGCGTCTACATGACCGGCGCGGCAACCGATGTCTTCGAAGGTCGCTGGCTCGCCCCCGGGTAACCGCCCCTGCACACGCCCCCCACCGACAGGATGTCCCCCATGCTGCCCATGCCCACCGGGATCATGCCCTTCGCACAAGTCACGCCGATCGTCGCCGCTCCCGCCGCCGGCTCGCGCCCAGCGAGCACCCAGGCGGCGTCGCAACCGGGCACCGACAGCAGTCGCTACTGGGACATCGGTTCGGGCTATCACGTCGGGCAGGGGTGGCTGCGCGTGTATTCGATCGAGACGGGCCTCTCCGGTGCCGGGACCCTGGCGGGCATGCTCCTGGCGGCGTGGGTGCTGTTGTGGATTTTCCGTCGCGCCCTGGCCCGCTATCGACTGCGCCGCGCCGTGCGCAACGGGGCCATCGCGATCGTCATCTACATGACGATTTTCTCGCTGCATCCCTCCCGCATGATCGATCCGAAGGACATCGTCGCCGTCGCCCTGCACAAGATTTTCATCGCCGTCATGGTCATCGTCGGCATCCGCCTCGTGGACCGCCTGGTCATTGTTCCGCTGCTCACCCGGGGCGGAAAAGCCACGATTTCCAAATTCGTCCACCAGATCGTCATCATCGTCTTCTCCCTTTTCTGTGTGCTGGTCTACTGCTCATGGGCCTTCTCGCTGGATATCTCCAGCTTCCTCGCCGGCTCCGCGGTCATCTCCATCGTGCTGGGCCTGGCACTGCAGGACACGCTGGGGAATTTCTTCAGCGGCATGGTGCTGCAGGCCTCGCTGCCCTTCCAGGCGGGCGACTTCATCCAGATCGGCGACGTCGAAGGCCGCGTCGTTGAAATGACCTGGCGCGCGGTCACCGTCCTGACCAATGACGACAACTATGTGCTCATCCCCAACGGCAGCGTGTCGAAAGAACAAATCATCAACTTCCACTCCCCCTCCACGGCGACGGCCCGAACCATCGTCGTCGGCCTCGAATATGACCTGCCCCCCAACGACGCCCGCCGCGTCCTGCTGCAGGCCGCCGCAGAGACCGAGGGGGTCCTCCCCGATCCGGCACCGCGGGTGATGCTGGATTCCTATGGCGATTCGGCGATCAACTACAAGGTGAAGTTCTGGATCGATGTGCCGCAGAAGCATGGCTGGATTGAGCACTCCGTGCGCACCAATGCGTGGTATCGGCTCAAGCAGGCGGGCTACGGGATTCCCTTCCCGATCCGCACGGTGGAGATGACGAACCTGGACGAAAAAACCCACAATCAGCAGGCCGGCAACGAGGCGCGACGTATCACCGCTCTGGCGAACAATCCGCTCTTTTCCGCCCTCAACGCCGACCAGCGGGCCCAGCTTGCACGCGACGCCCGCGACATCACCCTGGGCGCGGGACAGATCTTTTACCGTCAGGGCGATGCGGGCACGTCCCTCTTCCTGCTGCTTGAAGGGAAAGTGGATGTCTTCGCCACCACCGAAGATGGGCGGGAGTTTGACGTCGGAGACATTCTTGCGGGCAGCTTTTTTGGCGAGCTTTCGGCCACCACCGGCGCCCCCAGGCCGCGGACCATCCGCGCCAGCACCGATGTGCGGGCGCTGGAGATCACGCGTGAACATCTGCAGGTGCTCTTTGACAATGATCCGGCCGCTGTCGAGCGGATGTCGGGCGTGATTGCGCAGCGCGAGGCGGAGCAGCTTGAGCAGCTGAGCAAACTGGGTGAAAAGCCCGCCGCCAGCGCTCAGTCGGGCGGTCAGTACTCGGTGCTCAGCAGCATGAAACGGATGTTCGGCCTCATTTGATGCCGGGCGCCGCGAGGCTTCCGCAGATGATCAGCAGCAGCACCACCAGCCCGAAGCCGATCACCAGCGGCGCCAGCAGGATCCCCGTCACATAGCCGTAACGCCGAAAGTAAAGCGCGATCACGATCGCCGCCGACAGCAACAGGGCCGGCGGCAGGAAGAAGATGGGCGGGAATTTTTCATCCGTCGCCAGCACCAGCCCCCACCCCACCGCGCAGCTCGCGACACCCGCGGCCATTCCCGCGGCGACCCGCAGCAGCACCATCCACCAGCGGTTTTTCCCCGACGGCCGCGAGGACATCTGGCCATAGTTCAGCGCTGGCGGAACGATCGGCGGTGGGTTGCCCGGTGGATTACTCGGTGCGTTGCCTTGTGGGTTGCTCGGCAAATTGCCCGGTGTATCGCCCGGTGGGTTGCCCGGTGGATTGCTCATGGATTCTCACATTTCATCGAGCACGGGGATCCCGAGCAGCTGCTGCAGACCGATCCGCAGCGTGCTCGCCGTCATTTCACACAGCCGCAACCGCGAGAGTTTGAGGCCTTCGCTCTCCGCTTTGAGCACCGGGCAGGATTCAAAGAATCGTGAGAACGCGCCGGCCAGTTCATGGAGGTAGGTGCAGAGCAGGTGCGGCTTGAGTTCCCGCGCCACCGCCTCGACCACCGCCGCAAAGCCGAGCAGCTTCTTGGCCAGGGCGCGTTCATTTTCGTGATCCAGCAGGATCGCCGGATTGGCCGCGCGCACCGCCGCGGGCGTGGTGTTGCCTTTGCGATAAATGGATTGGATCCGGGTGTACTGCATCTGCAGGTAGGGCCCCGTGTTGCCCTCCAGCGACAGCATCCGGTCCCAGTCGAAGATGTAATCGGTCGTCCGGTCCTGCCGCAGATCCGCGTATTTCACCGCCCCGATGCCGACCGCTTCGTTGACGCGGGCGCGTTTTTCGGGAGAAAGCTCCGCCCCGCGCACGGCATCCACCTGCCCCGCGCGCTCGATCGCCTCCTGCAGCAGGTCCTGCAGTTTCGGCGTGTCGCCCGAGCGCGTCTTGAAGGGCCGATTGTCGTTGCCCAGCATCTTGCCGAAGGGCGCATGCTCCAGCGTCACCGCGTGGTGGGTGTGCGGGTGCAGGTCCCATTGCGCCGCGCGGAAGGCGTCAAAGAGCATCGCAAAATGCTGCGATTGCCGGGCGTCCGTCAGGTACACCACCCGGTCCGCATGCCAGTCGCCCTGCAGCGGTTTCTGCTCCTCCGGCGTCTCTTTGTGCTCCTGCACGCGGAAGTAGAGCGCCGCCAGGTCGGTCGCCGAATAGGGATACCCGCCATCGCGTTTCTGCAGCATCATCGGCAGCGGTTGCTTGTCGCGCGTCACATAGCCCGGCAGGAACACCACGAACGCGCCGCCCGAATGGGCCGCGAACGCCTTGTGAATCACCCGCGGTTCCGCGGCCTCCTCCACCCGGTGTGCCGCATCCTGGGTATCGGGCAGGTCATCGGTGGAATCGGGAATTTCATGGCTGAGCGGATCGTTGTCGGTGTCCTCCGCAGTGCCCGCATTGGAAGATGCCGCCGCCCCCTCGCCGCCGAACTCCAGGGTCGTCTTCACATGCTCCACGATCCGCGGCAGGCGCGGGCCGAAGAACGATTCGCCGCGCTCGTCGGCATCCGTGAGCGTGACGTGCAGCTGCTTGTAGACGGCGCTGTAGTGGCGATGCGTCTCCTGACGCATGCGGTTCCACAGCGCCACGGCGTCGGGCTGTCCGGACTGCAACTCGACGACTGTCTTGCGCGCCGCCACCGCGAACGCCTCATCGTTCTTGAACTTTTCGGTCGCTTCCTTGTAGTAGCGGTCGAGATCCTCAATCGACAGGGGACCCGCGGGATCCGCGGCACCGATCTGCCGCAGATGGTGGATCAGCATGCCGAACTGCGTTCCGAAGTCGCCGATGTGGTTCTGCCGCACGACCCGATGGCCCAGGAACTCCAGTGTCCGCGCCAGCGTGTCGCCGATGATCGTCGAACGCAGGTGCCCCACATGCATCTGTTTGGCCACGTTGGGCCCGGAGTAATCGACGACCACGGTCTGCGCGTGCTCCGTGGTCGGCACGCCGGCCCGATCATCCGCGAAGGCCTCCGCCAGCGCCCGTGTGAGAAATTCCTTCTTGAGCCGAATATTGATGAAGCCCGGCCCCGCGATCGTCGGCGGCTCGCAGAGATCGTCGACGTTGAGGTTGTGCAGCAGCAGCGTCGCCACTTCGCGCGGGGACTGGCTCACGCGCTTCGCCAGCGGCATCGCCACGTTCGACTGAAAATCGGCGTGCCGCGGATCAGCCGCCTTGATCAGCGGGTCGATCATGTGCTCCGCCCCAAAGGCGAGGCCCATGGCGGTGGAAAAACGCTGACGGAGGGTCTCTTCGATCGGGGTCACGCGGTCCTCGTTTCGGGTTGTGAAATCGCGGCTATCGTACGGGCAGCGACGAGGGAGGAAAACCCTGCCCGACCGCCAACCCGCAAATCCCAACCGCCACCCCCCCGCGTCTGTCCGGCAGGTGCCAGGCCGGGGCGCAGCACCCGCGGCCGGTTTGAATCCGGCCGCGGGATTTGAAAACGCAGTTCTCAGTTCATTAACGACGCTTCTTCGCCGCAGGCTTCTTCGCGGGGGCCTTCTTCGCGAGAGGCTTCTTCGCCACAGACTTTTTCGTGGCCGCTGGCTTCGCCCTGGACGCCGGCTTCTTCGTCACGCTGGAGCGAGCCGCCACCTTCCTGGCGACCGGCTTCTTCGCTGCGGCCTTGCCGACGAGCGTCTTTTTCGGAGCCGCCTTCTTGCCTGCGGACTTCTTCGGCGCGGCCTTCTTCGCCACAACTTTCTTCGCGGCGGGCTTGGTCGCCGGCGCTTTGCCTGCAGGCTTCTTCTTGGCCGCCCTGGCGGTGACCTTGGGGGCATTCTTGCCGCTGGCCTTGCCACGACCGGCCACCGGGCGCCCAGCGCCC